>JAGOCN010000311.1 GCA_017998735.1 Giesbergeria sp. | reverse complement strand
GCGGGGTGCTCATCTTTTTGTCAATATCAGTAAACGACCACCGAGCGGATCGACTTGCCTTCGTGCATCAGCTCAAAGGCTTCGTTGATGTCCGTCAGCGGCATGGTGTGCGTGACAAACGGCGCCAGCTGGATGGTGCCGTCCATGGCGTCTTCGACCATGCCGGGCAGCTCGCTGCGGCCCTTGACGCCGCCAAAGGCCGAGCCCATCCACTTGCGGCCGGTGACCAGCTGGAACGGCCGGGTGGAGATTTCCTTGCCGGCGCCGGCCACGCCGATGACCACCGACTGGCCCCAGCCACGGTGCGCGCATTCCAGCGCCGAGCGCATCACGTCCACGTTGCCGATGCATTCAAAGCTGTGGTCCACGCCCCACTCGGTCATCTCGACGATGACCTGCTGGACGGGTTTGTCGAAGTCCTTGGGGTTGATGCAGTCGGTGGCGCCAAAGGTGCGTGCCAAGTCGAATTTGGACGGGTTGGTGTCGACCGCAATAATGCGGCCGGCCTTGGCGATTTTCGCGCCCTGAATGACCGCCAGGCCAATGCCGCCCAGACCAAACACCGCCACGCTGTCGCCCTCTTGCACCTTGGCGGTGTTCTTCACGGCGCCCAGGCCGGTGGTCACACCGCAGCCCAGCAGGCAGACCTGTTCAGGGTTGGCATCGGGGTGGATCTTGGCCAGCGACACGGCGGCCACCACGGTGTATTCGCTGAAGGTGCTGCAGCCCATGTAATGAAAAATCGGCGCGCCGTTGTAGCTGAAGCGCGTGGTGCCGTCGGGCATCAGTCCCTTGCCCTGCGTGGCGCGCACCGCCACGCACAGGTTGGTCTTGCCGCTTTTGCAGAACAGGCATTCGCCGCATTCGGCGGTGTAGAGCGGAATGACGTGGTCGCCCGGCTGCACGCTGGTCACGCCTTCGCCCACTTCCACCACAATGCCGGCGCCCTCGTGGCCCAGCACCGCCGGGAACACGCCTTCTGGGTCGTCACCGCTCAGGGTGAAGGCATCGGTGTGGCAGACGCCGGTGTGGGTGATTTTCACCAGCACTTCGCCGGCCTGCGGCGGGGCAACGTCGATTTCAACGATCTGCAGGGGCTCTCCAGCCTTGAAGGCAACAGCGGCGCGGGATTTCATGGGGCAATCTCCGAATTCAGGGGAAAAGAAAAAAGACGAGGGCGTGGCGGCGCACGGTGAAACCCGGTGCACGGCCGCGCCTGGCGGACCTGCCACTGTAGGCCATGCCTGCAGGCGTACCTGGGGTTATTGCTCTGCTGGCAGCAAGGCAGGGAATGCACCATACCGTTCAGCACCGACATGAAAAAGGCCCGCAACCAGGGCACGGTTGCGGGCCTGAAGGCAGCGGCGCTGCAGGCAAGAGCGGGCCGGCGGCGCCTGGATGCTGCCTCTCTGGCTTACAGCTGCACGTCGCGGCGCGCTGCGCCGGTGTAGAGCTGGCGCGGACGGCCGATCTTGTACTCGGGGTCGCTGATCATTTCGTTCAGCTGGGCAATCCAGCCCACGGTGCGGGCCAGCGCAAACACGCCAGTGAACAAGTTGACCGGAATGCCGATGGCGCGCTGCACGATGCCCGAATAAAAGTCCACGTTCGGGTAGAGCTTGCGCGAGACGAAATAGTCGTCTTCCAGGGCGACTTTTTCCAGCGCCTTGGCCAGCTTGAACAGCGGGTCGTTTTCCAGGCCCAGCTCGGCCAGCACCTCGTCGCAGGTTTCCTGCATCAGCTTGGCGCGCGGGTCGTAGTTTTTGTACACGCGGTGGCCAAAGCCCATCAGCTTGACGCCCGAGTTCTTGTCCTTGACCTTTTCAATGAACTCGCCGAGTTTGTCGATGCCGCCCTGGCGCTGGATGTCTTCCAGCATGTTCAGGGCTGCCTCGTTGGCGCCGCCGTGCGAAGGGCCCCACAGGCAGGCCACGCCCGCGGCAATGGCGGCAAACGGGTTGGTGCCCGACGAGCCGCACAGGCGCACCGTGGAGGTGGAGGCGTTTTGCTCGTGGTCGGCGTGCAGCATGAAGATGCGGTCCAGGGCGCGCTCCAGCACCGGGTTGACCTGGTATTCCTCGCACGGCGTGCCGAACATCATGCGCAAGAAGTTGCCGGCGTACGACAGTTCATTGCGCGGGTACATGTACGGCTGGCCCTTGCCGTACTTGTAGGCCATGGCGACCAGCGTGGGCATTTTGGCAATCAAACGGATGGCCGAAATCTCGCGGTGCTCGGGGTTGTTGATGTCGGTGCTGTCGTGGTAGAAGGCCGACAGCGCGCCCACCAGGCCCGTCAGCACGGCCATCGGGTGCGCGTCACGGCGAAAGCCGCGCAGGAAAAACTGCAGCTGTTCGTTCACCATGGTGTGGTCCAGCACCAGCTTGTGGAAGTCGGCGCGCTGGGGTGCGTCGGGCAGCTCGCCCTTGAGCAGCAGGTAGCAGGTGTCCAGGTAGTCGCAGTGCGTGGCCAGCTGCTCGATGGGGTAGCCGCGGTACAGCAGTTCGCCCTTGTCGCCGTCGATGTAGGTGATGGCGGACTGGCACGAAGCGGTCGACAGAAAACCCGGGTCGTAGGTGAACATGCCGGTCTGCCCGTAGAGCTTGCGGATGTCGATCACGTCCGGGCCAATGCTGCCCTGGTAGATCGGCAGGTCCATGCTGGGCGCGCCGTTGCTGAAGGACAGGGTGGCTTTGTTGTCAACTAACTTCATTGCTGTTTCCTTGGGGTGGTTCCCGGGCGGGCCGGGCGGGGGTCTTGGTATTCAGGCAGGTTGTGCAAAGGGTGCACCGATGTCCGGCCGCAGCATGCCCAGCACTTCCTGCACGTCCGCGGTGTCCAGAGCGCCTTCGGGTTCGCGCCGGCGCAGCACCAGGTTCAGCAGGTCGTTGTCTGCCAGGTCCATCAGCGCCAGCAGACCGGCGGCGTGGCGTTCGGTCAGGGTGCTTTCGTAGCGTGCAAAAAACTGCTCTATGACCAAATCGTTTTCCAGCAAACCGCGCCGGCAGCGCCAGTGCAGTTTGCTCAGTGCGCGCTGATCAAGCAGGGGCGAAGCAGCGCCCGGTGCGGTGGCACCGGTGGCTGCAGCGCCGTCGCCAGCGCCAGAAGGGGTGGGCTGCATGGGCGGTGCGTCAGACGGTGCGGCGCACCATCAGCTCCTTGATCTTGCCAATGGCGCGGGTCGGGTTCAGACCCTTGGGGCACACATCGACGCAGTTCATGATGGAGTGGCAGCGGAACAGGCGGTACGGGTCCTGCAGGTTGTCCAGGCGCGCACCGGTGGCCTCGTCGCGGCTGTCGGCCAGGAAGCGGTAGGCCTGCAGCAGGCCGGCCGGGCCGACGAACTTGTCGGGGTTCCACCAGAAGCTGGGGCAGGAGGTTGAGCAGCTGGCGCACAGGATGCATTCGTACAGGCCGTCGAGCTCCTCACGCTGCTCGGGCGACTGCAGGCGCT
>JAGOCN010000310.1 GCA_017998735.1 Giesbergeria sp. | reverse complement strand
GGATTGAAGCCCTGCTGGCGGCCATTCCGTCCAGTGCCCTGGCCGACAAGGTCGAACTGCAGGCCGAACTCGATCGGGCCGATGTGCTGGCGCCCGAGGAAATGCCGCCCACGGTCGTGACAATGAACTCCACCGTCAAGTTTTCCATTGGCGAAACCGGCAAGGATTTCTGCCTGACGCTGGTTTACCCGCGCGACATGGACGGCAGTGCCGACCGCATTTCCATTTTTGCCCCGGTGGGCAGCGCGCTGCTGGGCCTGTCGGTGGGCGACGAACTGGCCTGGCCCGGCCCCGGCGGCAAGGCCACGACGGTGCGCGTGACCGAAGTCATCTACCAGCCCGAACGGGCGGGTGAATTGCACCGCTAGGCGCGGCTGCACCACCACCACCCCAGGGCGTCGCCATGCAAGGGTCCACAGCCATTGCCTGCACGGAAACCTTTGCCATGCCGCCGCCCTCCAGCCCCCTCCCGCCAGAGCCTGCAACCGAGTTGCTGCAGCCTGAGCTTGCAGAACCCTCCGAGTTTGCAGAGCTCGCGCCCGGCAAGGACGGGCAGCCACCTGCGCTGCCGCGCCTGCAGCGGCGCATCGGCCGGCGCACCCAGCGCACGCCCGAATGGCTGGGCGCCTTTCTGGCCGGCAACAGCCGCGAGAAAACCCGCTTCAAGCGTGAAATGGCCACCATCCGGGGCTCGGTGGTGTGGCTGGTGCGCCAGCGCCGCCAGGGCCAGTGGACTGCGCACGAACGCGCGCACCTGCGCGAGATGATGCGCACCGCCTCATCGGTCAGCCCCTACCTGGTCATCTGGGTGGTGCCCGGCTCCTTGCTGCTGCTGCCGTTCCTGGCCTGGTTTATCGACCGCCGACGCAAGGGCCACACTGCGCCGCCTGTGCCGCCTGTGCCGGCCGACCAGGACGACTGAAGCCCTGCTTTGCACTTGTGCTTTTTGCCTGTTGATGGGTTCCTGTCCGTTTTTTGTCAAACGGCAGCCCTGGCGCATGCCAGAGTGGTCTGGCGCTGCAGACAAGCCTGCTTGCACTGCAGCATGGCGTTTTCTCGCTGTTGAATCCGCATGCCAAAACAGCCTCCAGCGCACGCTCTGCTTGCGCCAGCAGCTATCATTAAAATAGCATTACACAAGCAAAAAGCCCCCTGCGCGTTCTGCGTGCAGGGGGCTTTTTGCCGGGCTGGTTTTCCTTCGCGTTGCCGGCCTATTTGTAAAACGCCTCCACCGCGCCCTTGAGTGTCAGCATCAGCGGCCGGCCATGGCGGTCGCGTGTGCGGCCAGCGGGCACCTTCACCCAGCCTTCGCTGACGCAGTACTCCTCCACATCAAAGCGCTCCTTGCCATTGAGGCGGATGCCGATGTCGTGCGCGAACACGTCGGCATGGTGGTGCGGGCTGCGCGGGTCGGCCGCCAGGCGGTCGGGCAAGGCAGGCTGGGCGGCGGCAGGGGCAGGGGTGGAGGCGGAGGCGGAGGCGGAGGCGTCAGAAGCTTCAGAAGCGGTCATGGTGGTGAATGCAGGGTGGGAATGAAAAGGCACCGGCCAGTGCCCCGGCCCATCGGCCCGGACAGCGCCAGTGCGGCAGACCGTGATTTTCGCCGCAGATGGCCAGGGTGCACAGGGCGGTGCTGTGCAGTCCCGTCCTGCCAACACCGGCGCGGCGGACAGCCGCATTTGCCCGTGCCCCTGTTGGTTTCAGGGCAAAACCATGCGCGGCGCTGCCCCATTCAGCGCTGCCGTGGGTGGTGGCCTGGATAATCCCTGCCCATGGTTTCAAGGTATTTTTCTTGCACTCGCTTGCTTGTCGTTACTTCGGCAGCGTTCTTCGGTCTTGCTGCGTCTGCGCAGACCCTACCCCCGCCAGCACAGCCCGGCCCCCGCCTGGCTTTGGCGCGCACGCTGGACGCGCCATTGGCAACCAAGCCAACGCCCTCCGCCGACGCCCTGGCGCACAACCCTTCACCCACAAACCCGCAGGCCGCCTTGCCAGGCCCTGCAGGCGCGCCCGCGCCCCTTGCGCAGGAGCTGCGCTACCGCATGACCTCGCCCCAGGTGCGCGAGCTGCAGGTGCGGTTGCGCCAAGCCAAGTACCTGGCGGTGTACGACGTGGACGACCGCTTTGGCATGCTCACGCGCGGGGCGGTGGTGAAGTTCCAGCAAGACAGCGCCCTGCGCGCCACCGGCATGGTCAACCAGCAGACCTGGGACGCGCTGCTGGCACGCACCCGTGCGCCAACCGCTGCCGAGCTGAACAACACCGATGTCGGCACCTGGTTTGCCGCGCCGGAGCAGACCGGCTACATGATGGAATTGCAGCACCGTCTGGGCCAGGTGGGGCTGTACCAGGGCGCGGTCGACGGCAGCTTCAACGCCCCCACCAAACGCGCCATCGAAGCCTGGCGCACCCGCGTCGGCCTGCCCGCCAGCGAGGTCATGGACGAGCGCACCTGGACGCCCCTGCTGCGCCGCACGCGCACCCCGCGCTATGCCGAGCTGTACAAGGCGCCCCCGGCCAGCACCCTGGCGCAGGAGCTGGACCCGCGCTGCACCACCGGCAAGGTGGTGTGCGTCTCCAAGGCCCAGCGAAAAATGTCCTATGTGGTCGATGGCAAGGCGCATTTCACGCGCGAAGCGCGTTTTTCCATGCCCGGCTGGGACAGCCCGGAGGGAGAATTTCGCATCTGGTACATGAACAGCGACACGGTCTCGAAGATCTTTGGCGAACGCACGCCCATGCCGTATGCCATTTTTTACGATGGCAACGTGGCCATCCACTACTCGCAGGATTTTGCCGACAAGGGCTATGAGGGCGGCTCGCACGGCTGCAGCCAGTTGCGCGACTACCAGGTGGCCAAATGGCTTTACGAGCAGCTCAAGGTCGGCGACCGGGTGGTGGTTTACTGACGCCTGCAGGGCAGTCGGGCCACGGCAGCAGCCTGTGAAACCCTGCAGCGCGCACTGCCGCACCCTGCCCGCACCGGCAGACTGCCATCACGCCGTCTGCGGCGCATGGCCTTTGCCTTTGCCTTTGCCTTTGCCTTTGCCTTGTTCTTCAGGGCACTGGTGCAGCCGCACCGTGCAAGCGATCCAGGCACCCACTTCATCCTCCACGGTCAGCGTGCGCACCTGCTGGTAGGCCGCCTCGGCTTCGGGAAAACGCCGGCGCAGCAGGTTCAGCCATTGCTTGAGCCGCCCGGCGCGCTGGCGCGGCTCCAGATCGCGGCAGACCAGGCGCCAGAAATCGGCCAGGTGCGGCACCAGATCGGGCCAGCCGATGGTGGGCAGGTTGTGGTGTGCTTCGCTGTGTTGCTGCTGGTCTTCTCGGCTGCCCTTTGATGGCCACAGTGCAGCCCGCGCATCCGCACGGCGAATCGCCCAGGCCAGACCGGGGTCGGCCACCATGCCGCGCCCCAGCATCAGCGCGCTGCAACCCGACACCTCGCGGCAGCGC
>JAGOCN010000032.1:7563-11179 GCA_017998735.1 Giesbergeria sp. | reverse complement strand
CACCCCTCTTTTTTGAGCCGCATCGCGATTGCGATCGGCAGTTTTTTCTCCATCCTGGCGCGGCCCGATCTGGCCGCCGATGTGGCCGGGCTGCGCGACGGCTCGGCCGTGGCCCTGCCCACCGACGTGGCCGAGGCCACGGCAGCGCGCGCCGCTGCCCCGCCGCCCGCGCCCGCCCAGCCGCCCCCTCCCCCACCACCGCCGCCGCCGGTGGCCGCACCGGTCACCGCCGCGCTGCAGCTGCTCGGGCTGCTGCAGCGCGAGGCGCGCTTCATCGACTTTGTCGAGGAAGACATTGCCAGCTACAGCGATGCCGACATTGGCGCTGCCAGCCGCGTGGTGCACGAGGGCTGCCGCAAGGTGCTGCGCGAGCACTTCCAGATCGCCCCGGTGCGCAGCGAAACCGAAGGCAGCCGCATCACGCTGGCCACCGGTTTTGACGCCGGCGCCGTGCGCCTGACCGGCAACGTGGTCGGCCAGGCGCCGTTCACCGGCACGCTGGGCCACCGCGGCTGGCGCGTGACCGGCAGCGAACTGCCCAAACTCGCCCCTGGCCACGATGCCGCCGTGCTGGCGCAGGCCGAGGTGGAACTGTGATGGCCACGACCAGCAAGAAACAAGACCCCCAAGCCATGCCCAAAGACACCACTGCCACCACCGCTTCCGCTTCCGCCGCCCCCCGCTACAGCCTGGGCATCGACCTGGGCACCACACACTGCGCGCTGTCGTGGGTGGACACCCATGCCAGCGATGGCGAAACCGTGGTGCAGGGCGTGCTCGATGTGCCCCAGCTGACCAGCCCCGGCGCGGTGCAGGGCCAGCCGCTGCTGCCGTCCTTCATCTACCTGCCGCACGAAAGCGAACTGGCACCGGGCGACCTGGCATTGCCCTGGGCAAGCGACCAAGACTTTGCCGTCGGTGAATTTGCCCGCGCACGCGGCGCCGCCACGCCGATCCGGCTGGTGCAGAGCGCCAAAAGCTGGCTGGGCCACACCGGCGTGGACCGGCGCGGCGCCATCCTGCCGGCCGAGGCACCGCCCGAAGTGGCGCGCATCTCGCCGGTCGAAGCCTCGGTGCGCTACCTGTCGCACCTGCGCGCTGCCTGGAACGCGCAGCACCCCGACGCGCCGTTTGACGCGCAGGACATCACCGTCACCATTCCGGCGTCGTTTGACCCGGCCGCACGCGAGCTGACCGCCGAGGCCGCGCAGGCCGCCGGCTTTGGCCCGCTGACGCTGCTGGAAGAACCGCAGGCGGCGCTGTACAGCTGGATCGAGCGCAGCAGCGGCCAGTGGCGCCAGAACGTGCAGCGCGGCGACGTGATCCTGGTGGTGGACGTGGGCGGCGGCACCACCGACCTGTCGCTGATCGCCGTGCTGGAGCGGGAGGGCAACCTGGAGCTGCAGCGCATTGCGGTGGGCGACCACATCCTGCTCGGCGGCGACAACATGGACCTGGCGCTGGCCTATGGCACAGCGCGCAAGCTGGCCGAGCAGGGCACCAAGCTGGACGCGTGGCAGACCCGCGCCCTGGCGCAGGCCTGCCGCGCCGCCAAGGAAGCGCTCTTGAGCGACCCCGCGCTGGACGCGGTGCCGGTGGTGGTGCCCAGCCGGGGCGCGAAGCTGATTGGCGGCAGCGTGCGCACCGAAGTCACCCGCGCCGAGATGGAACAGACGCTGCTGGAGGGTTTCTTTCCGCCGGCTGCCGCGTCGGACGTGCCGCAAAGCCGCGCCCGCAGCGCGCTCACGCAGCTCGGCCTGCCGTATGCGCAGGACGCCGCCGTCACGCGCCACCTGGCAGCTTTCTTGTCGCGCCAGCGCGGCGCCACGGCAGAGATTGAAGGCTTTGGCAATGGCACCGAGGGCGGTACGAATGGCGCGGACACTGCGAGCAGCGCCAGCTTTCTGCACCCGACGGCGGTGCTGCTCAACGGCGGCGTGCTCAAGTCGGACCTGATTGCCGAGCGCCTGCTGGGCATCCTGAACGGCTGGCTGGAGGCCGAGGGCGCAGCGCCGGCGCGTTTGCTGGGCGGCGCCGACCTGGACCTGGCGGTGGCGCGCGGTGCGGCCTACTACGGCCATGTGCGGCGCGGCAAGGGCGTGCGCATCCGGGGCGGCACGGCGCAGGCGTACTACGTGGCAGTGGAGTCGTCCATGCCGGCCATTCCCGGTTTCGATCCGCCGATCCAGGCGCTGTGCCTGGCGCCGTTCGGCATGGAAGAAGGCACCGACGCCGGTCTGCCGGCGCAGGAATTCGGCCTGCTGGTGGGCGAACCGGTGCGGCTGCGCTTTTTTGGCTCGTCGGTGCGCCGGCAGGACACCGTCGGCACATTGCTGGACGACTGGGCCAGCGACGAACTGCACGAGCTGCAGGCCATCGAAGCCAACCTGCCACCGCACGGCCGCAGTGATGGCGACGTGGTGAGCGTGCACCTGCATGCCCGCATCACCGAAACCGGCACGCTGGAGCTCGAAGCCCTGCCGGTGGGCAGCGACCGCAGCGACCCGGACACGCCGCGCTGGAAGGTGGAGTTCAACGTGCGCAGCGACGCGCCGGCCGGCAGCAGCGCAGAGCGGGTGTGATGCAGCCGTGAGGGGCGCGCGCTACACCGTCGGCATCGACCTGGGCACCAGCCACACCGTGGTCGCCTATGCGGCGCATGGCGTGGCCGGTGCCGACGCAGACACCAGCGGTGGCGACGCCATTGCGCTGCTGCCGATTGACCAGCTGGTGGCGCCGGGCGAGGTTGCGGCGCCGGCGCTGCTGGCCTCGGTGCGCTACCACCCCGCGCCCGGCGAGGTGGAGGCGGCCGACCTGCAGCTGCCCTGGCATGTCACGCTGCAAGGCGTGGACACCCCGCCCGCCATCATCGGCCGCCATGCGCGCGAGCTGGGCGGGCAGGCACCGGGCCGGCTGGTGGCCAGCGCCAAAAGCTGGCTGTCGCACCCCGGCGTGGACCGCACCGCCGCCATCCTGCCCTGGGGCGCGCCGGACGGCGTGCCGAAAATCTCGCCGCTGCTGGCCAGCGCCAGCTATCTGGCGCATGTGCGCGCCGCCTGGAACGCGCGCTTTGCGGACCATCCGCTGGAGCAGCAGCGCATCGTGCTGACCGTGCCGGCGTCGTTTGACGAAGGCGCGCGCGCACTGACGGTGGAAGCGGCACGCTTGGCCGGCCTGCCGCGTTTGATGCTGCTGGAAGAACCGCAGGCGGCCTTTCACGACTGGCTGTACCGCGAACGCCAGCACTGGCAAGGCGCGCTGGCCGGATCGCGCCTGGTGCTGGTGTGCGATGTGGGCGGCGGCACCACCGACCTGACGCTGATCCGCGTGGCGCCGGACGCCGGCGACCCGGCCGCGCCGCCGGTCCTGACCCGCACCGGCGTGGGCGACCACCTGATGCTGGGCGGCGACAACATGGACCTGGCGCTGGCGCACCGCGCCGAGCGGGCGCTGGCCGAGGG
Source organism: Giesbergeria sp. (assembly GCA_017998735.1). Lineage (GTDB taxonomy): Bacteria > Pseudomonadota > Gammaproteobacteria > Burkholderiales > Burkholderiaceae_C > Simplicispira. The sequence continues at coordinate 7,718 of JAGOCN010000032.1, read as the reverse complement.
CGCCGGGAATGGCAGTGACAGTGGCGGGGGCCAGCTGTCGGCAGCGCGCCTGTCGCAGCTGGTGCAGCGCTGCCGCGTGGCCAAGGAGCTGCTGCTGGGCGACAACGCCCCCGAGCAGACCAGCGTCACGCTGCTGGGCGGCGGGGCGCGGCTGG
>JAGOCN010000032.1:0-7463 GCA_017998735.1 Giesbergeria sp. | reverse complement strand
GGCCAGCTGTCGGCAGCGCGCCTGTCGCAGCTGGTGCAGCGCTGCCGCGTGGCCAAGGAGCTGCTGCTGGGCGACAACGCCCCCGAGCAGACCAGCGTCACGCTGCTGGGCGGCGGGGCGCGGCTGGTGGGCGGGGCGCGCTCGGTCACGCTGACCCGCGCCGAGGTGCAGCAGTGGGTCATCGACGGCTTTGTGCCGCTGCTGCCGGCCAGCGAACGGCCGCGCAAGCGCAGCAGCGCTCTGGTGGAATTTGGCCTGCCCTACCCGGCCGACCCGGCCATCACGCGGCACCTGGCGGCCTTTCTGGCGCGCCATGCCGGCGCGGCGCGGGCGGCGCTGGGCGATGACAGTCCAGAAAGGTTGCTGGCGCAATTGCCATCTGGCCAGAGCAATGCCTTGTCCAGCGCCGCTGGCCCTCACCCCCACCCTCTCCCAGAGGGAGAGGGGGCCATGCAAGGGCAGGCCCAGTCAAACCAGGGATTGGCAGCTTTGCCCATTCCCGACACGCTGCTGCTCAACGGCGGGGTGTTCCGCGCGCCGGCGCTGGCCGAGCGGCTGCAAGCATTGCTGACCCAGTGGCGCGGCGCGCCGGTGCGCGTGCTGCACAACGCCGACCCCGATGTGGCAGTCGCCCGTGGCGCGGTCGCCCATGCGCTGGTGCGCGCCGGGCGCGTGCCTGAACTGGCACGCGGCGTGGGCGGCGGCGCGGCGCGCAGCTACTTTTTGCTGCTGGACGGCCCGAAGCAGCACCAGCAGCCCGGCAAACGCTGCCGCGCCATCTGCGTGCTGCCGCGGGGCACCGACACCGGTGTGGAGGTGCGCCTGGCCGGGCACAGTTTTGCCCTGCGGCTGGGGCAGGCGGTGCGTTTTCACCTGCTGGCCTCGGCGGCGGACACGCCCTGGAAGGCAGGCGACGTGGTGGACCTGAACGCTGCCGCCACCGCCCCGGCCGGCACCGAAACCGCAGACGGCGAAGGCGCGGACGGCAGGAACGGCAGCGAGGCACCGGTGTTTGTGCGCCTGCCGCCGATGGAAACCGTGCTGCCCGCCCCGCAGGGCCGGCGCCGCGCCGATGTGGCGGTGCAATTGAGCGCCAGCATGACCGAGGTCGGCACGCTGGAGATGCACTGCACCGCCGTGCAGGACCCGGCACAGCGCTGGCTGCTGGCGTTCCAGCTGCGCAGCGGAGCGGCCGCCACGGCGGCGCCTGCCAAGGGCGGCGCAGGCACGGACCCCGCCGACACTGCAGCCCAGGACGCCGCCCCGCACCCGCGCGTGGCCGAAGCGGTGGCGCACATCGAGCGCATCTTTGGCGGCGCTCCCACCGACAAGCCCGGCGCACGCGAGGTGCGCCAGCTGCGCAGCACGCTGGAGCGCCTGCTGGGCGCACGCGACACCTGGAGCCTGGCGCTGCTGCGCACGCTGTTTGATGCGCTGTGGGGGCGCGCCCGCCGGCGCCGGCGCAGCGCCGAGCACGAGCGCGTCTGGCTGAACCTGGCCGGCTACTGCCTGCGCCCCGGCCAGGGCACGCCGCTGGACAGCTGGCGCATCGAACAGCTCTGGCCATTGTTTGCCGACGGCGTCCAGTACACGCTGGAGAGCCGCAACTGGTCGGAATGGTGGACGCTGTGGCGCCGCGCCGCCGGTGGTTTGAGCGGGGACCAGCAGCTGCAGATTCTGGAAACCCTGGCCGGCCACCTGGAGCACACCGATGCCCGCAAGCGCGCCAAGGACCCGGTGCAGGGCAGCTACGACGACATGGTGCGGCTGTCCGCCGTGCTGGAGCAATTGCCGGTGGAGCACCGCAGCGACACCGGCCGCTGGGTGCTGCAGCGCCTGCAGCGCCCGACCGAGAACCCGCAAACCTGGTGGGCGCTGGGCCGCATTGGCGCGCGCGTGCCGCTGTACGGCAGCGCGCACACCGTGGTGCCGCCCGCCCTGGCCGCCGACTGGCTGGCCGCGCTGCTGGCGCTGGACTGGAAAACCGTGGAACCGGCCGCCTTTGCCGCTGCCCAGATGGCCCGCATGAGCGGCGACCGCAGCCGCGACCTGCCGCCCGACCTGCGCGAACAGGTGGCCCGCCGCCTGGACGCCGCCCGCGCCCCGGCCAGCTGGGCGGCGATGGTGCGGGACGCCGTGCAGCTGGACGAAGCCGACCAGCGGCGCAGCTTTGGTGAGGCGCTGCCGCCGGGGCTGAAATGGCTGGGCAGCAGCTGAAGCAACGCAGCAGCGTGGATCGCACACCCTGAGCCCAGGGCCTGTTTGCTATTAAAAAAGGAGCTGCTGGCGCAGTCTGCACAAGCGCTGGAGGCACTTTTTGCTTAAAACCAGAACGTTTCTTGCACAATGGCAGCCTGCACCTTGGCAGTGCCGGTCTGCAGCCGGCCGGATGCCCGCGCCTTCCACCACCGCCTTTCACCACCGCCTTCCGGCAGCCCGGCAAAGGAATTGCCATGGAACACCTTTTCTACAACCGCTGGGAAGACCTGGCCCGCACCCTCATCGTCGGGGTGCTGGGCTATGTCTTTCTGGTCGGCTGCCTGCGCTGGTCGGGCAAGCGCACGCTGTCAAAGATGAACGCCTTTGACTTCATCGTGACCATCTCGCTGGGGTCGGTGCTGGCGTCGCTGCTGCTCAGCAAGTCGGTGGCACTGGCCGAAGGGGTGGTGGCGCTGTCGCTGCTGGTGGGGCTGCAGTTCGCCGTCACCTGGAGCAGCGTGCGGGTGCGCTGGGTGCGGCGCTTTGTCACGGGCGAGCCGCTGATGCTGCTGGAGCATGGCGCTTTTCTGGCAGCGGCCATGAAAAAAGCGCGCGTGACCGAAGACGAGGTGTGCGCTGCGGTGCGCGCCGCCGGCATCGGCCCGCTGCACCAGGTGGCTGCGGTGGTGCTGGAAACCGACGGGTCGTTCAGTGTCATCAAGGCCAGTGGCGACAGGCAGGGCAGCGGCCGAAGTGACAAGAGCGCCGCCGGCACGGCCGGTGGCACCGCGCCGGACTCCAGCCTGTCGGATGTGCGGCGGATTTCCGGGGGCAGTGGCCAGCCGCGCTGAAGCTGTGCGCAAGCGGTGGGCAGGGCAACAGCCCGGCTACCGATGGCGGTGGCCGCCTGCTGGCCTGCAGCTTCAATGGGGCATTTCATTGCTGGCGGGCCCGGCAACAGGAAGGGCGCCGCCCACCAGTGCTGCGGGCCCTCACCCCTCCCTGTCCCACAGGCAGAGGGGGCAAAACCGGCAGCATTTTTCACCCGCAAAAACGCCCAAGCGCGTTGGGCTTACAGCGCCCGGTACAGGCGCTCCCACTCTTCTTCCAGGGTGTTGTCGGGCAGCGTGGCGTTGCCCCGGCGGTACCAGTAGGCGGCGTTGGACAGGTCGCCCTCGACCCGGTGCAGGTAGCCATGCACCTGGCACGACAGCTCGTCACTCTGCTTTTGCACCGTGGAATGGGCTTCTTCCCATTTTCCTGCCTTGGCCAGGTCCAGCACTTTCTGGTGGTCGGATTGCATGTCGGATTCCTTTGTCAAAGGGCGGGCGCCTGCCTTCGATGGCGGGGTGGCCCGGAAGGGGGAATGGAAGGTGGAGGAAGGCTGGGAAAGGGTCAGGCCAGCGGCTGCGTGCCTGCAGGGGGCCGTGCCGGCAGGGGCAGCGGCCACATTTCCAGGTTTTCCGCCATGTCCCAGAACAGGTACTCAAAGTGGCTGGTCCTGACCACGATGTCTTCCAGCGCCTGCAGCTCATGCGCGGGCTTGCCGGCGCTCAAACGGTTGACCAGCGCAATGCAGCGCTCGGCCAGCGCGGTGAATTCGGGCGAGCTGTACATCTGCACCCACTTTCCATAGAACGGGTGCTGCAGCGATGCGGGGTGTTTTTCTGCCAGCTGCTGGCCGATGTAGTTGTAGCTCCAGGCGCACGACAGCACGGCGGCGGCGGCGTTTTCCACACCGCCCGCCTGGGCCACGTTGAGCATGTAGCTGGTGTAGCCGGTCAGGGCGGCGCTGGCCTCGGTCTGCTCCAGCTCGGCGGGCGAGATGCCGAACTCTGCCGCGTAGGCACGGTGCAGGTCCATTTCAATCTGCAAGGTGCCCTGCAGCAGGCTGGAAAACAGCCCCATGGTGTCCAGGTCGGGCGACTTGGCGGCGCCCACGGCAAAAATTTTGCAGTACTCGATCAGGTACACATAGTCCTGCTTGAGGTAATGCTTGAACTTTTCCTGCGCCAGCGTGCCGTCCGCAATACCCTGCACAAAGGGGTGGTCCAGGCAGGCGCGCCACAGGGGCTCTGCGGTGTGAAACAGGCGGTCGCTGAACAAGGGGGTCAAGGGCGAATCTCCGTGGCGGATGCAGGGCGCGGCAAGCGCGAAGGCAAAAAAATGAGGCACCAGGCCAAAGCGCCACTGTACCCGGCTGTTCCTTGGGCCCCCACACTGCGCCGCCGCCGGCGGTGCACGGTACTGGCGGCTTGCGCACCGCGCTTTACGGTCTGCGCCTACCGCCCGGCCCGCCAGAGCGCCTAAGCTGGACGGTGTTTTTCCTTATTGATCGGTTTCCTGTTCCATGCCCCGACGCTCTGCCGCCTCCCGCTTCGCAGCCACCTTCACGCGCGCTGCCCAGCGCAACCTCACTTCCTTTGCCAAGGCCACCTTGCGCAGCAGCGGCAAGGTGGCCACCCAGGTGCAGCGCGCCGTGGTCCACAAGCACCAGCCGCCCACCGGCGCCGGCGCTGGCGACTGGCTGGCCGGCACCGCCATCGGCCCGGCCGGGGCGCGCCGCTACCACCTGTTCCGGCCCGCCGGGCTGGTGCTGCAGCGCGGAGAAAAATTGCCGCTGCTGGTGATGCTGCACGGCTGCGGCCAGAGCGGGCGCGACTTTGCCGAGAGCACGCGCATGAACCACCTGGCGGCGCGCGAACGCTGCCTGGTGCTCTACCCCGAGCAGGACCGGCTGTCCAATGCCCAGGGCTGCTGGAACTGGTTCGATCTGCGCTCGGGCAAGGCGCTGGCCGAAGCGGCCACGCTGATGGCCATGGTGGACCAGGTGATCCTGTGCCATGCAGCCGACCGCCAGCGGGTGGCCGTGGCCGGCCTGTCGGCCGGCGCCAGCATGGCGGGCCTGCTGGCCAGCCGCTACCCCGGCCGCTTTCAGGCGGTGGCCATGCATTCGGGCGTGGTGCCGGGGGCAGCGAGTTCGTCGGCCACGGCGCTGGCCGCCATGCGCGGCCAGCAGGGCGCGGCGCAGTCGGCGGCGCTGGTGGGCCAGCTGCAGGGCCTGCAGCTGGCGCCGCTGCTGGTGATCCATGGCGAATCCGACCGCGTGGTGGCCGCCAGCAATGCGCGCACCAGCGCGGCCGTGTGGGCGCTGGCCACGGGCGCGGCCCCCGGCCCCGAGCGCGTGGTGCAGCGCGGCCAGCGCCATGCCGCCCGCGTGACCGACTACAAGCACAAAGGCAAGGTGCGCGTGTCGCTGCACCAGATCGAGCACCTGGGCCATGCCTGGAGCGGCGGGCCGGCCAAGATGGCCTACAGCGATGCCGACGGCCCGGACGCCACGCGGCTGGTGTGGACGTTCGTGGCGCGGCAGTTCAAGGCCGCGCAGGCGGCCGCACCTGCTCCGCGCTGAAGAGCGCAGGCGCGCGCTGGCGGACCGGCCGGATGGCCGGATGGCCGGAGCGGTTTCTGGCCGACCGGGCAGCTGCACACCGACCGGGCCGGCACCGCCTCTTCCACAGGCGTGCATATATTGGCAAAAGTTGGCTTCAGCGCTGGTACAGCCTGCGCCAGCAGCTCTTTTTTTAATAGCAAAACCCAGTGCTTTCCGCCAAAAGTGCTGCGGCCCGCCCAGGGCAACAATGCGCTGGGCGGCGGTCCTCGGTTCAGGCCAGTGCCGTGTCCAGCAGCATCATCACCACAAAGCCCACCATCAGGCCGGCGGTGGCATGGGCTTCATGGCCCTGGCGGTGCGACTCGGGAATGATTTCGTGGCTGATGACAAACAGCATGGCGCCGGCCGCCATCGCCAGCCCCCAGGGCAGCAGGCTGACCGACAGCGCCATCACCAGCACGCCGAGCACGGCAGCCACCGGCTCGACCAGCCCGGACAGCACGCCCAGACCGGCCGACATGCCGCGCCCGTAGCCCACGCCGCGCAGCGCCAGCGCCACCACCATGCCCTCGGGCACGTCCTGGATGGAAATGCCGGTGGCCAGCGCCAGCGCGCCCACCGGGTCGGGGCCGGCAAAGGCGACGCCAATCGCCAGGCCTTCGGGCAGGTTGTGCAGGCTGATCGCCAGCACGAACAGCCACACGCGCTTGAGCGCCTTGGCCTCTGGCCCCTCCAGTCCCTTGACGAAATGCTCGTGCGGCACGGCGCGGTCCACCGCCAGCAGCGCCGCCGCCCCCAGCAAGATGCCCGCGCCGACAATGCCACCCGCACCCCACGGCCCGGCGCCCTGCAACTTGGCCGCCGCCAGCGCCGGAATGACCAGCGAAAACGCACTGGCCGCCAGCATGACGCCGGCGCCAAAGCCCAGCAGCGTGTCGTGGGTGCGCTGCGACATCTGGTGCGACAGCAGCACCGGCACCGTGCCCAGCGCCGTGGCCAGCGCAGCCATCAGCCCGCCCAGCAGCGCGCCGCGCAGGCGCGGGTCGCCGCCCGGCAGGCTTTGGTAACCGGCGTACAGCAAAACAGCAGCGCCGGCGGCCAGGGCGGCGCCGCCCAGCAGCCGCCAGCGCAGGGCACTGCCATGCTCCGGCGGCCCGGTGACTGCAGCGAAGGGATCGGGAGGGGTCATGCAGCGCTTTCAGAAAAGGGCAGCGCCCGGCACGCAGGCAGCGCGGCGCGCCTGCAGCGGCGCCAAAACGCCCCGCCAGGGGCGGCAGGGGCAGAGGCCCAAGGCACAGCAAACGCAAAAAATGCAAAAGGCGTACGGTGGCCGCACCAGACACCGCCGCGCCATGGCAGGCCGGGGCCAGGGCCAGATCCAACTCCAGACACAGCGCTGCAAATGCCAGCCAGCAGAACGGGTGCCAGGCTATTTCTCCCGCAGCGTGACGCGGATGCGCTCCAGCGCACGCGAGGGCCGGGCGGCGCGCTGGTCAAAAGGGTGCACCTTGCTGCCCACCGATTTCAGGATGCGCTTCACATAGGCGCGGGTTTCCAGGTACGGCGGCACGCCCCGGTAGCGTTCGACCTTGCCCTCGCCGGCGTTGTAGGCGGCGGCCACCAGCGCAATGTCGCCCTCGAAATACGCCAGCAGCCAGCGCAGGTAGCGCAGGCCGCCGCGGATGTTCTGCGCCGGGTCGTAGGGGTTCTGCACGTTGAAGCGCTCGCTGGTGGCGGGAATGAGCTGCATCAGGCCCTGCGCGTTCATGGGCGAGAGCGCCTGCGGGTTGAAGTTCGATTCGGCGGCAATGATGGCCAGCGCCAGCTGCGGCTCGATCTGGTACTGCGGCGCCATCTTGACCACCAGGTC
>JAGOCN010000309.1 GCA_017998735.1 Giesbergeria sp. | reverse complement strand
GGCGAAGGCTGGACCGGCGACGAAGCCCTGGCCATCGGCCTGTATGCCGCCGGCGCCGCGCACAGTTTTGAAGACGCCGTGCGGCTGGGCGCCAACCACGATGGCGACAGCGACTCGACGGCCTCTATTGCCGGCCAGCTGTACGGTGCGCAGCATGGCATCACCGCCGTGCCGCACGCCTGGGTGCGCCGGCTGGACGTGCTGCCCGAGGCGCTGCGCGTGCTGCAGCGCTTTCTGGCGGCCAGCATGGCGGCCCGGCGGGGCGCCACAGACCGTCTGGCGCAGACGCAGGACGCCTGAGGGGCATGGCCTGGTCAGCAGGCCAGGGGTGCCTGCGTCCGTCCGGCTTGGGCAGTTCAGCCATGGCAGACGATGGCTGCCGCTGGTCGGAATGCTTTTGCTTTCGCCGGTTTGCCTTTTGTCTGCAGCAAATTCCTTTTTTACTATCAAAAAGTGAGCTGCTGGCGCAAGCTGCGTCTGCGCTGGAGGCACTTTTTACTGCACAGGGCGGGTTCGGCACAGGTGCAGCGGTCTGCCTGCAAACGCAGTGCCCACACCCTGGCTGCAACCCGTTCAGCCAGCAACCGCTCTGGCGCAGGCATCCTGCAGGCACGGCAAAGTCAGCCGCGCTCCGGCTGAACACTGGTGACCGCACTGCGCACAAAAACCTGGTCGTGCTGCACAAAGTCCCAGCGCTCGATATGGCATTCGGGTGCTGCGGTGCCTGCGGTCTGGAGTTGCGGTTGCGGTTGCGGGTGCGGCTGCTGGTGCGCGCTGCCGGCGTCCGGCACCTCGCCCCAGCGCACGATGTTGACCGAATTGGGCGCGCCGGGACGGATGCGCGACGAGACGGCGGTGCCGGCCTGCACCACCCACAGCCGCCGGCGCTCGCCTGGCATTTCCTGCGTGAAAGACAGGTGGATGTGGCCGCCCATCACCAGGTCGGCCCCGGCAGCGGCCCAGGCCTGCACGGCGGCGCGGTGGCCGCGCAGCAGGTCGGCGCGGTCTGCCGGGCGGGGCACGGCTGCCGGCTGGTGCACCACCACCACGCGCAGCTGCTGCGGCGTGGCAGCGGCCAGCAGCTGCGCCACGCGCCGCACCTGCGCTGTGGACACCTCTCCGTTCTTGTGGCGCCAGGCGCGTGTGGTGTTGACGCCCAGCACCAGCAACTGCGGCGATGTGTGCACGGGCTGCAGGTCGGCGCCAAACACCTCGGCATAGCTGGCATAGGGGCGCACCAGCCGCTCCCACAGGTTGAACAAGGCAATGTCGTGGTTGCCCGGAATGGCCAGCAGCGGCGCGCCCAGCCGGTCGACAAAAGCCCTGGCGGCGCGAAACTGCTCCGGCCGTGCGCGCTGCGTGATGTCGCCGGACAGCACCACCAGGTCGGGCCGCTCGCGCACTGCCAGCGCCACCAGGGCTTCGACCACCTGCGGCTGCTCGGTGCCGAAGTGGGGGTCCGAGATGTGCAGCACGGCACTCATGCCCGGCCCTTTGGTGCGTCTTCGGTTTGTGTGTTTGCTGTACTTGCCATGCCCGCCATGTTCTCAAAGTCTGCCGCGCTGTCAGCGCCTGCGGCCTTGAGCAGGTACAGGGGTTTGTCCAGCACGCGGATGTGCAGCGGTGCGCGCATGACCGCCACCTCGCCATCGAACGCCACCCGGATGTTTTTGCGGCCCGGCGCCAGCGCCGGCCTGACCAGCATGTGGTGGAAATCAAAGCCTTCGACGCCGGCGGCTTCGCCCAGCCTGCCCATGGCGCCCTGCAACACCAGCTTGACCATCGACAGCGTGCCGATGGGGCGCAGCACCAGCGCGGCCATGCTGCCGTTGCCGGGCACGCCGGCCAGGGTGCGCACCGGCTCGGCGCCGAACTGCTGCAGCTGCAGGCGGTTGTTGCCGACAAACAGCGTCAGCGTTTTCACATCGCGCACCGTGCCGCCTGTTTCGATGCGCAGGCGCAGCCGGCGCTGCGCACGCAGCAGCGTGGCACAGGCCGCCATCCATGCCACCCAGCGGCTGCGGCCAAACCGGGCCTTGAAGGCCTCGCGGTCCTGCAGCAGTTCGGGGTACACACCCAGGCTGGCGTTGACCAGAAACACCCGATCGTTGAGCGCCGCCACCTGCACCGGCACCGGCACCAAGCACTGCTCCAGCAGCCAGCGCACCGCGTCTTCTGGCGCGGTGGGAATGCCATGGGTGCGGGCAAAGTAGTTGAAGGTGCCGTAGGGAATGGCACCCATCGGGCAACCGGCCGCGTGCGCGGCCTGGGCCACGGTGTTGAGGCTGCCATCGCCCCCGACCGCAACCACCGCGCTGCCGCGCGCCACCGCTTCGGCTGCGGCTTTGGTCGCCACCTGCGCCAGATCGGCGGTGCCGCACACCCGCAACTCGCCCCTGCGTCCGCTGCGCGCCAGCGCCGTTTCAATCACGGCGCGCTTGGCCTCGATTTCGGTGGCCCCGGCAGCGCCATTGATGACAAACAGCAGGGCCGCCGCCGGGTCCAGGCGCGGAACGGGCGCTGGCGCTGTGCAGCCTTGCATGCCCACGGCCTGTTCTTTTTCTGCAATGCTGCCCCTGGTCGCCATCAGTGGCGCCCTGGCAAAACGGCGGCGTGGGCAAGGCTGGCATTGCGGCGCGAAAAAGCGCCCGGCTTTGTGGGCGCTTCTTGTGCGCGTCTGCGGGTTGCAGACCCTGTGCCCATCGGGCCGGTCTGGCACTGGCATATCGCGCTCCGGGCTGTGCCGCCAGCCTGGCAAAAATGCCTGCACCTGAAAACCGCGCCCGGCCCGTTGGCAGGGCGCAGGCAGCAGGGGCCACACCTGGGTGGGACGTGGATTGCGGTCAAGAGAAAGGACATGGGATGCAGTGACATGGGACAGGGAAATGCACAGCGCGGTGCGGTGCGGTGCGGTGCGGTGCCTGCCAAGGCTAGATAGCGCGGCAGCCACCGGATGCCGGCCCATGTGCCAAGGCAAGGCAAGACAACACGCCATCCCTCGCAAGGCGCCTGTTTGATTTTTTCCATGCCCCCTTTTTTTGGCATGTGGCATGGGCAACTCACCCAGCACCAGCCACCAGCATTGCTTTATGACTCTTGCTGCACGGTCTTTACTCTCTTTTGCATCGCGGCAAAAAAAGCCAAACTGCAACCGTTGCTCCGCGCCTTGCCGTGACACGCCGTGCCGCGCCATACCGCGCAGTACAAACCGGCATTTCACCTGCACAAAAGACCTTGAAAAAGCTGAACGGCGCACCGTTTCCACCATGGGCCCCGGCCTTGAGCGAGCCAGCATGAGCACCACCCTCGACCTTGTCACCGCGCTGAAAAAAGAACTCAAGGCGGCCCACATGACCTATGCCGACCTGGCAGAGGCGCTGGGCATGGCCGAGTCCAGCGTCAAGCGCATGCTGGCCCGGGGCGACATGCCGCTGTCGCGCGTGGATGCCATCTGCAGGG
>JAGOCN010000308.1 GCA_017998735.1 Giesbergeria sp. | reverse complement strand
TGCCCGCCACCACGCCCAGCACCGTTCCATCATTGCGGTGCAGCGGCATCGTGAACATGATGCGCGCATCACTGGAGCGGCTGGCCATGAGTTCGGCCACCATGGGCTTGCCATCGACCAGTGTGCGCCGCAAGGCATCACGTGCCGGGGGCTCCAGGTTTGCGGTCTTTTCGAAACGGCCGTTTTGCAGGTTGACGCGCAACTCACCATCCTGCCGCGCCACCAGCATGGAATCAAAAAACTGCACAGCGGGAAGGCTCTGTTGCAGCAGCCACTCCAGGCTGGCCGGAAGCTCCAGCATCTCGGGCGTAATACCTTCAGCGACGTTGCGCAGCACTTTCTGGCTCTGCTCGATCTTGCTGGCCAAGAGCCGCGCAAACACTTCCACCTCATCGGTCTGCTGGTCCTCCATGCGCTGCACGGCTTCCTGCCCCGACGCCCGCGCCACCAACCAGCCCGAAACAGCGCCCGACAGCGCAATGGCCAGGGCCGCCAGCACCACCAGCCGCAGCGCCAGCGCTCCCGGCAGCGCCCAATGGGGCGCCGTGGTTTCTGCCACCGCCAGTGCTGCGTCCGTTGGGGGTGTCATGCGCACCCCCAACCCTGCGCATGCAGGCGGAGCCAGAAAAAAAGGAGTGGGATTGATGGCGTCGACATAAGAGTGCATTGAATATACGCACCCCTTTTGCACTCCGGCTTGGGTGGAACCCTCAGCGATTCACGGGGACAAACCCTGAGCGCTACAGAAAGGACGCTGCAATCATCTGCAGCGACAGCACCCGAATCAGCCGCCGCTGGCCAGCATTTCAAGCGCCCCGGGCTGTGGGAGCTTGAGCACGTTGCCCGACCCCATGATCAGGCCATGTTCGCGCAGACTGCGCAGCACCCGGGAGAAAGTCTCGGGTGCAATGCCGAGCTGCGCAGCAATCAAACGCTTGCGCTGGTTCAGCGTGACGCTCATGGCGCCATTGCTGTCGTGCTGCGCATGGCGCAGCAACCACTGGGCACACCGGGCCTCGGCATCCTGGGCCAGACGGCTCACGGCCAGTTCGGTTTGCTGCCGGTAGCCTACGGCCATATCGTGCAGCAGCAACTGCGCGGCCTTGGGCAAGGCCTCCACGCTGCGTATGAAGTCTTCGATGGGTTGGCGGCGCAGCTGAACACGGGTTTCGGTCACCATGTCTACGGCGCAGGGCACGCCCAGCATGGCGGCAGCGCCGTCGAGCCAGAACGGGCCCTCGACCACGCCCAGCTGGTGGCGCATCTGTCCGTCTTCACGGATGCCCAGCTGCACCCGCCCACTCACCAGGTGCAAGACCGTATTGAGATTTTCATTGCGCACGCGCAGCACTTCGCCAGGCGCCACGACCTCGCATTCCACGGGCAATTCTGGGGAGTAGTTCGGCAACATATGGCGTGCACTTTGCAATGCGAACCCGTGCCGATGTTTGAGACAAATCAAGTTGAGGACGCACAACCGGGGGAGTCGGCGCCAATTTGCCTTGCATCAAGAGTTTTCCGAGGCTGTCCGCATGGGACAACACAGGGAAAACCCGATGCTATCACCCCTGTGGCGCGGCGTCTGTCAGAACCCAACCGCCTCCCAGGGCTTTGTACACGGCCACCTGGTTCTGCTGCAAGGCCAGCCGTATTTGGGCCAGAGCCTGCTGGCTGGCGAACAGTGCGCGCTGCGCATCCAGCACATCGAGGTAGCTTGCAACGCCGTTGCGATAGCGCAGATCAGCGAGGCGGAAACGATCGGCCTCGGCCTCGGCCTGCTGCTGCTGTGCACGCCACTGCTCGCCCAGCGTCGCGCGCCCGGCCAAAGCATCGGCCACTTCGCGGAAAGCACTCTGAATGGCTTTCTCATATTGCGCCACGGCGATGTCGCGCCCTGCCAAGGCCGAATCGAGCCCTGCCTGGTTGCGCCCCGCATCAAAAATAGGGAGCAACATCTGCGGCGCCAGGGTCCAGCCCCAGGAACCGTCCTTGAACAGGCCCGACAGTGCATTGCTGGCCGATCCTGCACTGGCGGTCAGTGCAATGCGCGGGAAAAAGGCGGCCTTTGCGGCACCGATATTGGCGTTGGCCGCCAGCAGCAACTGCTCGGCCTGGCGCACATCAGCACGGCGTGCCAGCAGGTCTGACGGCAGCCCGGCCGGAACACTGGCGAACGGCGTGCCGCCCGTATCCCGCGTGTCGAGCAGATCTGGCGACAAAGGCTGCCCGACCAGCAGGGTCAGTGTGTTCACATCCAGCGCCCGCAGGCGCTGCTGCTGTGCCAGTGCGACGCGCGCAGCAGCGACCAGCGACTCCGCCTGGCGCAGGTCCAGCGCAGAGGTCACGCCCTCGTCAAAACGCAGACGGATCAAGCGCAGCGAATCCTCACGGGTAGCCAGAGTACGTTCTGTCAGCACCAGCAACGCATCGTTGGTCTGCAGGCTCAGCCAGGTATTGGCGACAGAGGCAACCAGGCTCGTCTGCACAGCACGGCGGGCCTCTTCGGTGGAGAGATACTGCGCCAGCGCGGCATCCTTGAGGCTGGCGATGCGGCCAAAGAAGTCGATTTCCCAGGAGGCCAGCGCCAGTCCCGCCGTATAGGTGCTGCTGATACCCCCGCCCGATGCGGGCTGGCGGTTGCCGGTGGCAGCCAGGTTGATGGTGGGCGTCTGGTCGGCGCTGCGAATCTGGTACTGCGCACGGGCCTGCTCAATGGACAGTGCTGCCACACGCAGATCGCGGTTATCGGCCAGGGCTTTGTCGATCAAGGTGCGCAATCGGGCATCGGTCACAAAGTCCTGCCAGAGCAAATCACCCGCCGGTGTGGCAGATGCCTCCTGGCTCTGGACGCCGAAAGTCGGCCATTGCGTCGCCACGGGCGCGGCAGGGCGCTCGTACACCGGGGCCATCGACGTGCACCCAGCCAGCGCCAAGGCGGCCAGCGCGCTGCAGATCGAGCCGCTGCGCAGGGAAAATGGGATGGCTTGTGTCTTACGCATGGTGGTCTCCCGCCCCGGTCTGGTGTGCATGTTCTGCATCGAATTGCTGCTGCCGCGCGCTGCCCTTGAACAGGCCGCGCACCACGACGAAGAAGATCGGTACGAAAAACACGGCCAGCGTGGTTCCCACCACCATGCCCGCGATCACGCCGGTGCCAATGGCCCGCTGGCTCGCCGAACTGGCGCCCGAGGCAATGGCCAGGGGCAGAACACCGAGGATGAAAGCCAGCGAGGTCATGACGATCGGACGGAACCGCAGATGCGCAGCGGCCAGCGCCGATTCGACGACACTCTTGCCTTGCGCCTGCAGGTCTTTCGCAAACTCGATGATCAGGATGGCATTCTTCGCCGACAGGCCGATGATGGTGATCAGCCCCACCTGGAAGTACACATCGTTGGACATGCCGCGCAGGCTCACGCCCAGCAGCACGCCCAGCACCCCCAGCGGCACCACCAGGATGACCGACA
>JAGOCN010000307.1 GCA_017998735.1 Giesbergeria sp. | reverse complement strand
ATTCCCGACCTGATCGAAGCGCTGGGCGGCGAGAGCGAGCGCGGCATTGGAGCGGGCGGGGCTGGTGGAGCAGGTACGGTTGCTGCTGCTGGCGCGGCTGGCGCAGCTGCGGCCCGGCCCGGTGCTGGTCAGGGCGCAGCGCCGGCGGCTTCCGGCTTCGGCACCAAGCCCGGAACCGGCTCCGTCACCGGCCCTGCCACGGCACCCGTGGACACCGCGCCGGAAGATGCGCCTTTTTAGATTTCAAGGCGGTTTGCTGACGGGCATGGGCTGAGGGTTTGGTGTGCTGGTGTGCTGGTGTGGCTTGACCACCGCTACCGCCTCCACCGCCGCCCTTCGCATACCAGCCGGGCTTTCATCTTGGGTCTTGTGCAAAGCGGTTTGAAAACAGCCTGTCCTGTGACTTTCTCGGCATCGGACAGGATTTGTGTGCTGAAGGTGTGCAAGGCAAGAACCCGGCTGCCCATCAACGCAATGGCGCACCCTGCCCTGCGCTGCCTGGCGGGATGGCATGGGCTGGGCCGGCGCGGTTTCTGGTGGGCTGGACAGCGCAGTACCGGAGCGGCACCGCTTCCATCCCCATTTCATTTTTTGGCAAAAAGTGCCTCCAGCGCAGGTGCAGCCTGCGCCGGCAGCTCTTTTTTCGATAGCAAAATTCAACGCTTCCCGCAAAAGCGTTGCCAGCCGGCCAGGGCAGCAATGCGCCAGGCACGGCGGCCGGCTTTTGCCGTGGCTGTTTTCTCCACAACCCTTTTCTCTGTGAATTCTTTCCATGCACCGTGAACGTCTGGGCCTGTGGGCCTTGCTGCTGGTGACCGCTGTCTGGGGCACCACCTTTCCTGCCATGAAGCTGCTGTCGGCGCAGCTCGATGCGGTGCAGATCATCTGGCTGCGCTTTTCAATCGCGCTGCTGGTGCTGGGCCCGCTGTGGCGCGGCATGCGCGGCGCCGAGTGGCGCTGGGGCGCGCTGCTGGGGGCGCTGCTGTTCATCGCGTTCTGGCTGCAGATCGAGGGGCTGGGGCGCACCAGCAGCAACCGCAATGCCTTTGTCACCGGGCTGAACGTGCTGGTGGTGCCGCTCTTGGCCATGCTGGTGCTGGGCCGGCGCTATGGCTGGCGCCTGTGGGCCGCCTGCGCGCTGGCGCTGGCCGGCATGGTGGCGATGTTCCATGCCGACGCGCCCTGGAACCTGGGCGACACGCTGACGCTGGCCAGCACTTTGTTCTATGCCATCTACATCCTGGTGCTGGAAGAAAGTGCGCGCCGCACCCGCGCCGCGCCGCTGCGCGCCACGCGCATGGCAGCGGCGCAGGCGGCGGTGATGTGCGCGGCCTCGCTGGCATTGCTCTTGGTACGGCCCGGCGGCATGGAATGGACACGGCAGCTGGCCACGCTGGGCACGCCCGCCTGGACGGCGCTGCTGTACCTGGGCCTGCTGGCCAGCGTGGTGGTGGTGACGCTGCAGGCCTGGGGCCAGCAGCGCGTGGACGCCATGCGCAGCGCCATCGTGTTTGGCCTGGAGCCGGTGTTTGCCGCGCTGACCGCCTGGGCGCTGCTGGGCGAGCGCATGGGGCCAACCGCCATCGCCGGCGCCGCGCTGGTGGTGGCAGCGCTGGTGCTCAGCCAGCTGCAGCCGGGCCGTGCACCGGCCGATGCGCCAGTGCGGCCGCAGGCCGGTTAGGGCGCAGACGCCAGCAGCGCGGCAGAGACAGGGCCGGGCCAGGCTGGGCATTTTGTGGCGGTGGTGCTGAAGCACCACTGTGGCTAAAGCTGCGGATGGCCTCTGCCATATGCCGTCTGCCAGCGCCGCGCCTGCATTCCGGCCTTCCTGCAGCGAAGAAGACAGAAAACCCAGGTCGCTGCAGCAGTGCAGCACTACTGCAGACGCACTGGCTGCAAACACCGCGTTCTTTCAGCGCTCCTGAAAAAGGAGCTGCTGGCGCACGTTTTCAAAGGGTTTCAGAGGATTTTGATCTGCAAACCCAATGGCAGCCTGCGCCAGCAGCTCACTTTTTGGTAGCCATGTCGCGCTGCGCGGCCGCCACTTCCTCGGCCAGCGCGGCGCGCATGGTGGCCACCGAGCGCGGGGTGCCGATGGGCGCGGCGGCCGTGCCCTTGCGCACGGCGGCCATGTCTTCCACGCTCGGGTACTGGCCCAGCAGCACGTAGTCGAACACGCGCCGGGCAAAGGGCGCGGCCACGCCGGCGCCCCAGCCGGCGTTTTCGACAATCACCGCCAGCGCAATCTGCGGGTCGTTGGCCGGCGCAAACGCCATGTACAGCGCATGGTCGCGCTGGCGCTCGGCCAGGCGGGCGCTGTTGTACTTGTCCTTCTGGCCGATGGTGACGGCCTGCGCGGTGCCGGTCTTGCCGGCCGACAGGTAGCCGGCGCCGGCAAACACGCGCGTCGAGGTGCCGCCCTGCGTCACTGCCACCAGCGCGCGCTGCACCACCGCCACATGCTCGCGCTTGTAGCCCAGGTTCACGGCTGGCGCATGCGGCACCGGCTGCAGCGTGCCGCTCACCGCGTCCTGCGTGCCCATCACCAGGCGCGGCTCGTGTTTGAAGCCGTTGTTCGCCAGGATGGCGGTGGCCTGCGCCAGCTGCAGCATGGTGAAGGTGTTGTAGCCCTGGCCCACGCCCAGCGAGATGGTTTCGCCCGGAAACCACTTCTGCTGCTGTGCCCGCTTGTAGGCGTTGCGCTTCCATTCCTGGCTGGGCAGCACGCCGCGCACTTCGCCCTGCACATCGATGCCGGTGAGCTGGCCAAAGCTGAGCGGCGCCATGAAGTCGTGGATCAGGTCCACGCCCATCTCGGCGGCCAGCGAGTAGAAGTACACGTTGCTCGACTTCATGATGGCGCGGTGCATGTCCACCGGCCCCAGCCCGCCGCCGTGGCTGCGAAAGGTGTGGCCGCCATAGGTCCAGCTGGAGTTGTCCTGCACGATGGCACCGGCCGAGCGCTTGCCGGTTTCCAGCGCCGCCAGCGCCATGAACGGCTTGTAGGTCGAGCCCGGCGGGTAGGTGCCGCGCAGGGCGCGGTTGAGCAGCGGGCGGTCGATGGACTCGTTCAGCAGCTGCCAGTTTTCATGGTCGATGCCGTCGACGAACAGGTTCGGGTCGAACTTGGGCATGCTGACAAAGGCCAGCACCTCGCCGTTTTTGGGGTTGATGGCGACCAGCGCGCCGCGCCGCGTGCCAAACAGCTCTTCCACCATTTTTTGCAGGCCGATGTCCAGGCTCATCACCACGTTGCCGCCCGAGGTGGCTGGAAAGCCGCTCAACCGGCGCACGGCGCGCCCGCCGGCGGAGGTTTCCATCTGCTCGACGCCGGTGGTGCCGTGCAGCTGCGCCTCGTAGCTTTGCTCCACCCCGAGCTTGCCGATGTGCTCGGTGCCCCGGTAGTTGGCCTCGTCCTCGGAGTCCTGCAGCGCCGCCTTTTCCTTCTGGTTGATGCGCCCGATGTAGCCGATGGCG
>JAGOCN010000306.1 GCA_017998735.1 Giesbergeria sp. | reverse complement strand
GTGGCCGAAATCAACAAGATTTCTGCGCAAACCGGCGTGGTGGCTATTGATACCAACGACGACACCAAGGGTGTGAAACTGGTGGCGGCCGATGGGCGCAACATCACGATGCAAGCCACGACTTTGACTTCGGCTGCTACCGGTCTGAATGCCGCAGTCGCGGGTGCAGACGACAACGCACGCACCTTCACCAGCAGCATCACCCTGACCTCGGCCAGCGAGTTCACCATCGACAAGGGCACCAATGCGGCGGCAGTCTTGAAGGACAGCCTGGGCATGGGCGCAGGCACCTACGGCGCCGGCCGCAGCGGCCAGTCGCTGGACACCATCGACCTGTCCACGCAAGAGGGCGCCAGCGCTGCGCTCACAGCCATCGACAACGCCCTGTCCACGGTGGATTCCGCCCGGGCTGACCAAGGTGCCGTGCAAAACCGCTTTGACTCGGTGCTCAGCAGCCTGGCGTCGTCGTCGTCCAACCTGACCGATGCCCGCAGCCGCATCCAGGACGCCGACTTTGCTGCAGAAACGGCCAACCTGTCCAAGGCCCAGGTGCTGCAGCAAGCCGGTGTGGCCATGCTGGCGCAAGCCAACCAGCTGCCCCAGAACATCCTGTCGCTGCTGCGTTAAGCACGGCAGGCAGGGGCCAGGCCGCAAGGTCTGGCCCGGGGCTGAACGATAAAGCGGCGTAGCGGCCTGTCCGCACGCCGCTTTTCAGGCTTTACAGCCGCTGCCGTCCTGCGATGATGGCGGTGTTTGCAGGGCACAGGCAGGGGCATACAAGGAGTTCACACCATGGCAATCACTTCAATCGGACTGGGCAGTGGCCTGGACGTGAACAACATCGTCACGCAGCTGCGCAGCATCGAAGAGCGGCCACTGACCCTGCTCAAAAGCAAGGAGTCGCTGGTTGACACCAAAATTTCGGCCTACGGCCAGGTGCAGTCGCTGTTTTCCACCTTGTCGGATGCGGCATCCAAGCTGTCGCAGTCGTCCACCTGGACGGCGCGCACGGTCACTTCGTCCAACAGTGCGGCGGTGTCGGCATCGGCCTCCAGCGGCGCGGCCGTCACCTCGTTTTCGGTCGAGGTGAGCCAGCTGGCGCAGTCGCAGGTGTCGGCTTCCACGGCGGTGGCCGCTGACAAAAGCCTGGGGGGCGGCACGCTCACCCTGCAGCTGGGCTCCTGGGGCGACGACGCGGCCGAGCCTTTTGGCAAAAAATTCGTGGCGGGTAGCGCGGCGGCGGTGGACATCAAGATCGACTCCGGCACCAGCCTGTCGGGCGTGGCCGCGCAGATCAACCAGGCCAAGGCCGGCGTGACGGCCACCGTGGTGGCGGGCACCGGCGGCCCGCAGTTGCTGCTCAAGTCCGCCAGCACCGGCGAGGCCATGGGCTTTCAGATGACCACGGCCGACGCCGCAGAGCCGCCGCTGCAGGCCAACGAAGTGGCCCTGAGCACGCTGGTGCTCGACCAGGGCGCCGCCAGCATGCAATACGCCACCGATGCCAAGGCCGCCATCAACGGCATTGCCGTGCAGTCGGCCAGCAACACCCTGACCACGGCGGTGGAGGGCATGAGCCTGACGCTGAGCCAGAAAACCACGGCCGGTGCGCCGGTGCAGGTCAATGTGACCGACGATACAGCCTCGATGCAGAAGGCGGTGGAGGCCTTTGTGTCGGCCTTCAACGCAGCCAACCAGATGATCACCAACCTGACCGGCTACGACAGCACGGCCAAGGCCGGCGAGGGCGGCTCGCTGCTGCAGGGCGACTCGACGGTGCTGGCGCTGCAAAACCAGATGCGCCGCATGGTGGGCGATGCGGCGGGTGCCGGCGGCGTGTTCGGGCGCTTGTCGGACATTGGCATTGGCGTGCCCAAGAGCGTGGGCGGCAAGGTCACGTCAACCAATCTTGAAATCGACAGCAGCAAGCTCAAGGCGGCGCTGGCCGATGTGGGCGCCGTGCGCTCGCTGTTCACCGCCAGCACCGATGACGCGGCCACCGAGGGGGTGGCGTTGAAGTTCAAGCGCATGACCGATGCGGTGCTGGGTACGGGGGGCACGTTTGCTTCCAAGTCGGAGGCGCTGAATAACCAGAAGACGACCCTGACCAAGGAGCAGGAGCGTGTGACGGCCCGGGTGGACAACTGGGAAGCGCGCATCCGCAAGCAGTATTCGGCGCTGGACGCGACGATGAACAAGATGAATTCACTCAACAGCTACATCACTCAGCAGGTCGAGCAGTGGAACAAGCCCACCCAATGATGGCGCGATGGGCGCTCAGCCGAAAGCGCAGAAGTTTTTGGCAAAAAACCTTGAGTTTGGCGCCGCACAGCCGATAAATACAACAAGAACAACCCGCTATGGATGCCACCGTGTTTACTCCCGCCTTCTCCCGTGCTGCCACTGCATACCAAGCCTCCAGTGTGGAAACCGTGGTGCAAAGCGCCAGCCCGCACCAGCTGATCGTGATGCTGTTCGATGGCCTGCTCCAGGCCGTCAACCACGCCAGTGGCGCGCTGCAGCGCAAGGACATCGCCACTTTTGGCCAGCAGGTGGGGCGTGCGGTGCGCATTCTGGATGAGGGCCTCAAGGGCGGGCTGGACATGCAGCGCGGGGGCGAGGTGGCAGCCAACATGCGGGCCCTTTATGACTACTGTGTGCGCCGCCTGACCCAGGCCAATCTGCACAACGATGCCGACGCGCTCGCCGAGGTGGTGCGCCTGATTGCTCCCGTGGCCGACAGCTGGAAGCAGATTGGCGACCAGGCCGCCGCCATGGCGCCCGAGCCGGTGGCTGCCCCCGTGGCGATGCGCCCCGCCGTGACCTCAGGCATGGCGCTGCGCCGTATGGTGTCTGCCGGTGCTGCGGCTTATGCCCAGGGAGCCTGATGTGCTGATTGACTACTACAAGGCCATTGAAGACAGCAGCCTCAAGATGCTGGAAGCTGCCCGCGCCAAAGACTGGGATGGCGTGGTGCGCTACGAGGGCGCTTGCGCGGTGCTGATCGAGCAGCTGCGCTTCAAGTCGCAAGAGCACGAGCTGCTGCCCGAGCACAAGCGCGAAAAGACCCGCATCATGCAGCGCATCTTGCGCAACGATGCCCAGATCCGCTGCCTGGCCGAGCCCTGGCTGGTGCAGTTCGAGCACCTGTTCGAAGGCCAGCCGCAGATGATGCACTGAGACGTGGTGCGGGCCCGCCGGGGGGGCAGCTGCACTGCACCATAAAAAAAGCCGACGCACGGAGTGGTCGGCTTTTTTTGTGGGTAAAAATCGGCTCTTGCGCTTATCCAGCAAGCGCTTATAGCTATCAAATCAGGAGTTCACACCTGCATGTTCATGATGTCGGTATACGCCTGCACCATGCGGTTGCGCACATGCAGCGTGGCCTGAAAGCCGATTTGCGCTTTCTGGATGGCCACCATGGTCTGCTCCAGGCTGACGGATGGGTTCTCCATCTGCACTTCTTGCTGCAGACCGG
>JAGOCN010000305.1 GCA_017998735.1 Giesbergeria sp. | reverse complement strand
GGCTGGCGCTGGTGGTGTTGCGGTTTCAGTCGCCTTACCTGGCGCAGTTCTCCGGCACGGCGCTGTGGGCCAATGTGCTGGTGGTACCGCTGGATTTTTTCATGTTCAGCCCGGCGATTGCCGGTTTCATGCTGATTCCGCAGGCCTGGTCGCTGGGGCTGGAGCTGCTGTTTTACCTGCTCATGCCCTGGCTGCTGCTGGGGCGCGTGCGCGGGCTGGCGCTGGTGGCGTCGCTGGCCGTTTGGGGGGTGGCCGCTTTCGGGTTTATTCACACCGACACCTGGGGCTACCGACTGTTGCCGGGCACCTTGTTCATGTTTCTGGCAGGCTCGTATGTGTATGACCAGCCGCGCCCGTCATGGCGGCACCCGGCGCTGTGGCTGTTGGCGGCCTTGCTGACCGTTGCAGTGTTGCTGGTGGCGATGGGCAAGCACAGCTTGCCCTACAACCGGGAGGTCGTGGGTGGCTTGC
Organism: Giesbergeria sp.; assembly: GCA_017998735.1. Classification (GTDB taxonomy): domain Bacteria; phylum Pseudomonadota; class Gammaproteobacteria; order Burkholderiales; family Burkholderiaceae_C; genus Simplicispira. The sequence goes on along the minus strand of JAGOCN010000305.1, from coordinate 3,010 downwards.
TGGTGGGCATCGTGGCGTTGTTCTGGCTGGCACGCCTGCCGCGCACCGACTGGGACGACTGGCTGGGCAATCTGTCGTACGGGGTGTTTTTGTGCCACTTTCTGGTGATGTGGCTGTTTGAATCGGCCCTGGGCCACACGGCGGGGCAACCCTGGCCTGGCAGTACGCTGGCAGCCATGCTGGCGGTTTGCGTGCTGCTGGCGTGGCTTGGTTTTGTGCTGGTGGAGCGCCCGGTGCTGCGCTGGCGGCACCGGCTCAGGCAGCGTGGGCGCGGGTGATGCTGGCGCCCAGAATCGAGGCAGCGCAGGCTGACCACGACGCGGGCTGGTAGTGGGTGCGTATGCGCTGCTCTGCGGCGGCCAGGGCATCGGGGTGCTCGATGTACCAGCGCAGGCGCTCGGCCCACAAGGGCACGTCCCACGGGTCAAGGTATTCAATCAGGTCGCCGCCCACTTCGGGAATAGACGCCGAGTTGGCGGCCAGACAGAATTTGCCGTAGGCCAGGCTCTCTGCCACGGGCAGGCCAAAGCCTTCGTACAGCGAGGGGTAGGCAAAGCAGCGCGCCCCAGCGTACAGCGCGGCCAGGTCGGCCTGGGGCACGTAGCGCAAATAGTACAGCCAGCCGGCGGCGGCGGCGCGCGCCATGTGGGCGTGGGTGGCCTCGGAGCGCCAGCCGGTGCCCCCGGCCAGCACCAGCGGGGTGCGCTGGCGCAGTGCGGGAGGCAGGCCTTCGTAGGCGCTCAGCAGGCGGTCGATGTTTTTGCGCGGCTCGATGGTGCCGACAAACAGCGTGTAGCCGCCGGGCGCCAGGTGGTAGCGCGCCAGCGCCGGTGCCAGCTCTTGCGCGCTGTGCGGGCGAAAGGCCGGGTTGGCACCCAGGTGGATGGCGGTGATGCGTTCGGCCGGGTGGCCAAAGTGCGTGATCAGGTCTTGCCGGGCCGATTCAGACACGGTGATGACGTGGCTGGCGCGGCGCAGGCTGCCGGGCAACATGCGCTGCATGTAGTCCACCCGCGTGGCGGGGTGAAACTGCGGGTAGATGTGGTGCGAGAGGTCGTGCACCGTGGTGACGGTGCGGCCGGCAAAGGGCGGCAAAAAGAAGCTGGGCGAGTGGTAGATGGCGCTGCCCTGGTTGCGCAAGCGCAGGCGCTCTAGCGGTGGCATCAGCAGCCCGAACAGTTGCACTGCAGCACGGTTGCCGGCCAGCACGCTGCGCAGGGTGCGCGCCTGGGCCTGTTCGGTGGTCGCGGCATCGGCTTGCAGCAGCGGGGGCAGATCCACCCAGCGCCCCAACGCAAAGTAGCGCACGCGCGCCAGTGCCGGGTGCTGTGGCAGGCCGCGTGCCAGCTCGAAGGCGTAGCGGCCAATGCCGGTGAGCGGCGCGCTGATGCTGTCGGCACCCAGAATCAGGTCGATGCCCGGCGCAGTCACGGCGCGGGGTTTTCCAGCATCCAGCGCAGGGTGTCTTGCAGCAGCGGGTTGGCCCAGTCGGCGCCAATCAGCGTGTGCAGGCGTGCCGGGTTGCCCAGCAGGGTTTTGACTTCGTTGGCGCGCACAAAGGCGGGGTTGACCTGCACGGCCAGCGCGTGCCCGGTGATTTGCTCGGCCATGGCAATCACTTCACGCAGGCTGTGGCTTTGGCCCGAGCACACATTCACGGTGGCGCCCACGGCGGCGGGGGCATCGAGCAGGCGGCAGTAGGCATCGGCCACGGCGCGCACGTCAGAAAAGTCGCGCCACACGTCCAGGTTGCCCAGCTCGATGCTGGCGGCGCGGCGCCGGAAGTGGGCGACGATTTTGGGCAGCAAAAAGTCGGCCGACTGGCCCACACCGGTGTAGTTGAAGGGCCGCACGATGGTGAGGGGCAGGCGCGCTGCCCACAGGCGCGCCATGTGCTCCATGGCCAGTTTGCTGACAGCGTAGTCGTTGGCGGGCTGGGGGGCGGTGGATTCGTCCAACATGCCTTCGGTCTGGTTGCCATAGACGTTGGCGCTGCTGGCCAGCAGCACGCGCGCCGGGGGCTGGGGCAGCGCGGCCAGCGCGGCCAGCAGGTGGCGCGTGCCCAGCAGGTTGACACGGTAAAACGCATCGGCATCGCCATGGCCGACAAAGGCGATGGCCGCCAGGTGGATGACGGCCTGCGGGCTGGCCTGGGCTACGGCGTGCGCCAGGGCAGCGCCATCGGTCAGGTCGGCTTGCAGGTAGCGCTGCGCGCTGGTGTCAGGGGTACCGGCGGGCGCGGGCTGTGCACCCAGGCCCCACACCTCCCAGCCGCGCTGCTGCAAAGCGGCCTGCACGTAGCGCCCGGTAAAGCCGCCCAGCCCGGTGACCAGTACGCGCCGGGGCGCGGTGGCGGTGTGCTGCTGTGCCATGGTCAGAACGAGCAGCCGGCCTGGTTGCGGCGCAGATCGGCCTCTACCATCATCTGGCACAGCTGCTCCAGCGTGGTTTGCGGCGCCCAGCCCAGCGTGGCCTGGGCCTTGGCGGGGTTGCCAATGAGCAGTTCCACCTCGGCGGGGCGGTAGAACTTGGGGTTAACGCGCATGACGGTTTTGCCGGTGGCGATGTCCACTGCCGTTTCGCTTTCGGCGCTGCCCCGGAAGTCCACGGCAATACCGGCGCCCTTGAAGGCCATGCGGACAAAGTCGCGCACGGTTTCGGTGCGGTTGGTGGCCAGCACGAAGGTGTCGGGCTCGTCCACCTGCAACATGCGCCACATGCCTTCGACGTATTCTTTGGCATAGCCCCAGTCGCGCTTGGCGTCGAGGTTGCCCAGTTCCAGTACATCCAACTGGCCCAGCTTGATTTTGGCCACGGCGTCGGTGATTTTGCGGGTGACGAATTCACGGCCACGCAACGGGCTTTCGTGGTTGAACAAGATGCCGCTGGCGCCAAAAATGCCGTAGCTCTCGCGGTAGTTCACCGTCATCCAGTGGGCGTACAGCTTGGCCACGCCGTAGGGGCTGCGCGGGTAAAACGGCGTGGATTCAATCTGCGGAATGGCCTGCAC
>JAGOCN010000304.1 GCA_017998735.1 Giesbergeria sp. | reverse complement strand
GCTTCTACAACCCTATCAGGCTGCACTCCACGCTGGGATACCAGTCACCCAATAGCTACGAGATGCATCAGGCGTTTGCAGCTCACTCAGCTTGAACGAACTTCCCCTATCGGAATGTCTGAAAAAAACTTGACCACGACATTGCTGGACAACAGCCTGCGCCACAGCGAGTCGGGCGCCTTTCCCCCTGAGCTGCATTTGCGGCTGGCGGATGAAGGAAGGGTGCTAGAGCTGGAGGTGCGTGACCATGGGCGCGGCGTACAACCCGAGCACCTGCCAAACCTCGCCCAGGCGGTGAGCGTCCGGCGGCCCCACATTGACGCCGGTCCCGGAACCCGGAACGCTACCTGCCCGTCGCTGCCGCGCAGCACCTACTTGCCGGCGGACGCTGCCGTGGCGCTCGGTTGCCAGCGATGTGGCAGCAGCTCGTCGATGCGCGAGGCCGGATGGCTGTGGATGCGCGTCAGCACATCGCGCAGGTAGGCCCAGGGCTCGACCTTGTTCAGCTTGGCCGATTGCACCAGGCTCATCGCCACAGCTGCACGCTCGCCGGCCAGTTCGCTGCCCACGAAGAGCCAGTTTTTGGCGCCTAACTTCCAGGGCTTGATCTGCTGCTCCAGGTGGTTGTTGTCGATGGGAACGGCCCCATCGTTCAGGTGCAGCGTCAGCGCCGGCCAGTGGTTCAGGCTGTAGTCGATGGCCTGTGCGATGGCGCCGCCGGCCACACGCGTGCGCTCCAGCTGCAGCCACACGCGCAACTCCTCCCATAGCGGGCGGCTCATGCTCTGGCGGCCCGCGTATCGTTCTTCGGCGGTCATGTCGGCCAGCAGCCGCTCGACGTGGTAGATCCGCGCCCAGCGCTGCATGGCCTGCAACGCCACCGGGCTGGCACTGGCGCCGCGGGTGGTCAGCTCCTCGAACTTGCGCCGCGCGTGGGCTGCGCAGCCCGCGGCCTGGCGGCCAGGCTGGAGCGCCGGATCGAGCACCGGGCCATACCCCGCGTACTGGTCGCACACGAGCGTGCCGCGCCACGGCGGCTCGGCGTACGGCGGGGGGCGGCCGCCCAGGAAGGCCAGCGGGTACTGCGCCCCACGGCCCGTGCAGAACTCGTAGATGACACCGGGCGGCCCGCCGCCGAGCGTGCTGCGCGCATACGCCCACACATAGGCCTTCTTGGTCTTGCCCCGCCCGGGATCGAGCAGCGGCACCGGTGTCTCGTCGGCATGCAGCACCGCTGCACTCAGCACGAAGCGCCGGTGCGCCTCGCCCAGCGGCTGCAGCGCCGCACCGCCGGTCCCGGCCCAAGCGGCCAGCGTGGAGCGCGGCGTGTGCACGCCGGCGCGGGCGTTGATGTCCTCTTGCCGGTAGTACGGCAGGTGGTCGGCGAAGCGGCTGATCAGCGTGTGCGCCACCAGGCCGCTGGCCGCGATGCCGCCATCGACCACGTCGGGTTCTGCCGGCTCCTGCACAAGCTGCTGGCAGCAGCGGCAGGCCCACTTGCCGTAGATGTGGCGGTGCACGAAGAACTGCGCCGGGATGATGTCCAGCTTCTCGCTCACGTCCTCGCCCACGCGCTGCATGGGCTGGCCACAGTCGGCGTTCGGGCAGGTGGTGTCGGCCGGCTCGTGGCGGTGCTCCACGCGCTGCAGGTGCTCGGGCAGTGCCTGGCGACGCGGCCGGCGGGGTGCGTCCTTGGGCAGCACTGGGACTTCGGGCTGCTTGCCCTTGAGCGCGGCCAGCTGCGCCTTGAGGCTGGCTTCGTCCTCGGCCAGCGTCTCGGCGAACAGCGCGCGCTGCTGCGCCGTCATGGCCTCGGTCCTGGCGCCGAACTTCCAACGCTTCAGGCGCGCCAGCTCCAGGTTGAGCTTGTCCAAGCGCGCATCGCGCCAGGCGATCTCGCCGCGCTTGCGTTCGAGCTCGCGCCCCTTGGACTCGATCTCCTCGTCCTTGGCCTGGATCTGCAGGCGCATGCGCTGCAGCAGCGCCACCACGTCGGGCGGCAGTTGTGCCTCGTCGATGGGGGGTAGTTCCTGAGACCCGAGCATGGTGCCAATGGTGCAGCAGCCAAAGGACACGCACCATTGGCGCAAGCACCGTTGTCAGCAGCGCCAGCACACGTCCCACGAGGCGATCAAGCAGATCACGCACGGCAGATCACCTGCAACTCGGGCAGCCGCTGCCAGGGCAAGCCGACGACCAGCGCCTCGAACTGCTGCGCCGTCAGCTGCAGGGCGGGTGTGCCCGCCGGCGCGCTCGTCCACGCAAAGCTGCCGCTGTGCAGGCGGCGCGTGGCGCACCACACGCCAAAGCCGTCGTGCACCAGCAGCTTGATGCGGGTGGCCCGCGCGTTGGCGAACAGCCAGCCATGGTGGGCCTGCGCCTGGCCGACCGTGTTGACCACGACGGCCAGCAGCCGGTCGGCGCCTGCGCGCATGTCCTGCGGCTGGGTGCACAGCCACAGCGCGTCGATGCGGATCATGGCGCGCGCGCGTCAGCGCCGAACACCGCGCGGGTCAGTTCGCGCAGCCACTGCGTGCACTGCGCCGTCTGCGTGGACGGCCAGCGTACGGTGACCTGGTTGGCGCCGCGGCGCAGTTCGACTTGGACCACAGCACCCTCGGCCGGCTGCGGTGAGTCTGCTGCCTGCTTGGCCGGCACCGTCGCCTTGGTCGACTCACTCGCCATCGACATGCCAATCGCAACAAACTGCACAGGCGTTGCCGAGGTGGCTCGCGGCGTGCTGGCCAGTGCAGTGCGAGCCGGCATCTCCGACCTCAGCCCGGTGCGCTGCAGGCCGATGCCGCGCCGCCACTTGTGCACCAGGTTCGCGTTGAGCCCGTGGGCCAGTGCCACTGCCGATACCGACGCGCCTGCCTGGCTGCACTCGGCCAGGACCTTGGACTTGAGCTGCGCGTCGTGCACTCGCCTCGCGCGAGGCTCTTCTTTGGATTGCATAGGTGTCCACCAAAATTTAGGTGGACGCCATCTTTACGGCCAGCGCGTCAGCTTGGAAGGTGGGATGGCTGGACGCTCACCCCAGGCGTTCTACCGCCCGGACACCGCCCGTCAGCGTGCTACCGGGGGCGTGGGGCTGGGCTTGTACCTGTGTCGCTTGGTGGCGCAGGCACACGACGGGCAGCTGAACATGCGAAATGCCGAACCTGGCCTGTCGGTTACCGTGCGTTTGCCAGTGCTGGAATAGGTCGCAAGCCTGTGGCATAGACAGGCTTGACTGCACGCAGGTAGATGGCGTCGCACTGGTGCGGCCAGACCAGTGCACAGACCTGGTGCGCGGGAGAAATGGTCGCGCTAGGCACCATGGCAGGCCTCCCACGGAAAAATCTTAGCTCTTTGCTCTCTAGTGTGGTGTCTCAGAAGTAATTTGAATTATTTGTGGGTTTCCCAATCAAAGGAGTTTCCATAGAGGAGACTACGCCGATGGCCCACCCCGGACGCCCCGCCACAAAACTGCAGATGACCGACGCCGAGCGCG
>JAGOCN010000303.1 GCA_017998735.1 Giesbergeria sp. | reverse complement strand
CTGGCCGGCTGACGAAAAACCGCCGCCATGCCTTCCCGGCGCACCGCCCTGCCTGCTGCAAAGCAGCCTGTGGCAGGCTTTGCAAAGGGCGCTGGCGGCAGTGCACAGCAACCCGTGCCGGCGGTGTTTCCGCCCGACCTGCACGACGGGCGCCACCTGCGGCTCAAAGGCGCGCTGCTGCTGGTGTGGGCGCTGGTGTCGTTTGGTTTGTGCTTTTTTGCGCGCGACCTGCAGTGGATGGTGGCCGGCTGGCCGCTGGGCTACTGGGTGGCGTCGCAGGGTGCGGTGCTGGTGTTCATGGCCATCGTGCTGGTCTACGCCGTGGCCATGAGTGCCTTTGAACGCAAGGACGCACTGGCGGCGCAAACGGCTGCTGCCTCTGATGGCGCCGCCGGTGCCGGCGCCACCCTGCCGGCAGCCGCACCAGAGCAGGGACAAGGGCAGGAGCAGCAGCAGGAGCGCACCGGTGCCTGACCGGCCGGAACAGGCCGCCACCGGCTGCACGCCCTGGCGCCTGCACCGCATCCTGGCGCTGTATGTGCTGGGGGTGCTGGGGTTTTTGCTGCTCATGGCCTGGGCAGAAAACACGGGGCTGTCGCGCCAGTGGATCGGGCCGATCTTTCTGTTTTTCACGGTCATGGTGTATGCGGCCATCGGCGTCTATGGGCGCACCACCGATTCAGAAGAGTATTACGTCGCCGGCCGGCGCATTCCGCCCATGTACAACGGCATGGCGGCGGCAGCCGACTGGATGAGCGCGGCGTCGTTCATCAGCCTGTCGGGCGCGTTGTACCTGCAGGGGTTTTCCGGCACGCCGGGGCAGCCGGGCGGGCTGGCCTACCTGCTGGGCTGGACGGGCGGGTTCTGCCTGGTGGCGATATTGATTGCGCCGCACCTGCGCGCCATGAACCTCTACACCATTCCGGATTTCTTTCAGGTGCGCTTTGGCGGCCGCTGGCCGCGCATCATTGCCGCGCTGGCGGCAGTGGCGTGCTCGTTCACCTATGTGGTGGCGCAGATTTACGGCGTCGGCCTGATTGCGTCGCGCCTGACCGGCGTGCAGTTTGAAATCGGCATCATGCTGGGCCTGGGCGGGGTGCTGCTGTGCTCGTTTCTGGGCGGCATGCGGGCCATTACCTGGACGCAGGTGGCGCAGTACGTGGTGGTGCTGCTGGCGTTTCTGATTCCGGTGTCGTGGCTGGCGTACAAGCAGCTGGGCAACCCGGTGGCGCCGCTGGCCTATGGCGTGCAGCTGGGCAAGATCGCCAAGCTGGAAAACGCGCTGCTGGAGTCGCCCGCCGAGCGCGCGGTGATTGCCGTCTACCAGCAGCGCGCCAGCGACTACGCCGCGCGCCTGCAGGATGTGCCGGGCGCGCTGGAGCGCCAGCGCACCGCTGCACAGGAGCGCGTGCACCGGCTGCGCGCCCAGAACGCCGATGTCGGGCTGATCGTGGCCGCCAGCCGCGAGCTGTCCGCCATGCCGCGCGACGCAGACGCCGCGCGGGCGCTGTGGGCGCAGAAGCTGCAGGAAAACCACGACCGCGCCCGCCCGCTGGGCGGCCTGCCGCGCCAGACCCAGGCCTATGCCGGCGACCCGGGCGGCACGCCGCAGGAACGCGCCGACTACGAAAACACGCGGCGCAATTTTCTGGCGCTGATGTTCTGCCTGATGGTGGGCACCGCCGGGCTGCCGCACCTGCTCACCCGCTACTACACCTCGCCCACGGTGGCGGGGGCGCGCCGCTCGGTGGCGTGGTCGCTGTTTTTCATCGGCCTTTTGTACCTGAGCGCGCCGGCGCTGGCGGTGCTGGTCAAGTTCGAGGTCATGAACAACCTGGTGGGCAGCAGCTTCGAGGCCTTGCCAAACTGGATCGGGCAGTGGACACGCGTGGACGCGTCGCTCTTGTCGGTGGAGGACGTGAACCGCGACGGCATCGTGCAGTTTGGCGAAATCCGCCTCGGCGCCGACCTGATCATGCTGGCCACGCCCGAACTGGGCGGTCTGCCGTATGTGGTCTCGGGCCTGGTGGCGGCCGGCGGGCTGGCGGCGGCGCTGTCCACCGCCGACGGCCTGCTGCTGACCATCAGCAATGCGCTGGTGCGCGACCTGTATTTTCAGTCGCGCTCGCGCGCCGCATCGCCCGAGCAGCGCGTGATATTGACCAAGTTTGCCTTGCTGTCCGTCGCCCTGGTGGCCGCCTTTGTGGCCGCGCTCAAGCCCTCCGACATCCTGCCGCTGGTGTCGGCGTCGTTTTCCATGGCCGCTTCGGCCTTTGTGCCGGTGATGGTGCTGGGCATCTTCTGGCGCGGCACCACGCGCAAGGGCGCGGTGGCCGGCATGCTGTGCGGGCTGGGCGTGGCGGTCTACTACATCCTCTCGCACCTGCCGGTGCTGCAGGCGCTGCCCGCCTGGCTGCGCGCCGACGGCCTGTGGTTTGGCATCCAGCCGGTGTCGGCCGGCGTGTTTGGCGTGCCGGCCGGTTTGCTGACCGCCCTGGTGGTGAGCTGGTGGACCCGCCCGGTGCCGCCGCCGCCCGCCATCCGGCTGGAGATGTAGGCACGGCCTGCCTCGCACGCAGGGGCTGCGTGCGCAAAGGCCAGGCTGTGGTGGCGGGATGGATGCCCTGGGGCGCTGCACTGGTAAATCAGTGAAATGGCGGGCTGCAGAAACAGCCATGAAAAAAGCGGCCCGTGGGCCGCTTCTGCTTTGGAGGAAAGCCGGGCGCGCCGGCACCGTCCTGTTTTTTTATCAGCGGCCAACCTTGAGCAGCTCGACATCGAACTTCAGCGTGGCGTTGGGCGGAATCACGCCGCCGGCGCCGCGTGCGCCATAGCCCAGCGATGCCGGAATGACCAGCGTGCGCTGGCCGCCCACCTTCATGCCCTGCACGCCTTCGTCCCAGCCCTTGATGACCATGCCGCCGCCCAGGCCAAAGGCAAAGGCGTCGTTGCGGTCGCGGCTGGAGTCGAACTTGGCGCCCTGCACGCCGTCGTTGTACAGCCAGCCGGTGTAGTGCACCGAAACCTGCTGGCCCTTGGTGGCTTCGGCGCCGTCACCGACGGTGGTGTCTTCGTACTGCAGGCCGGAAGCGGTGGTGGTGAATGCCATGGAATGGGGTCCTTGTTCTGGAGGGAGGGATGAAGGGGTGAACCAGTGGGTCGGTAAATCTTTGGGCCGGTGAAGTCAGCAAGGAAGGGAAGGGCAGGCTGCCTGGGTGCTATTGAAACAATAGCTTCTGGCGCAGGCTGGGCGTGCGCTGGAGCCATTTTTGATGCAGAAACCGCATTGGGCACTGTCGTACTGCTGCATTGCTGCACGCCAGCTTGGTGCCAATGCGCCCTGCATTGCCTGTCCTGCCTGCCTGTTTACTTCTTGGCGCGGCCTGCCACCCAGCGCGTGGCAAAGGCCTGCACATCGCTCAGGCGCTTGAGCAGGTCCAGGCCTGAGGCCGTGACCGTGTAGCCGTCGCTGCCGTGGTCAATGAAGCCGGCCTCGCGC
>JAGOCN010000302.1 GCA_017998735.1 Giesbergeria sp. | reverse complement strand
TCAAGGGCCCGATGGTGCGCAAGTCGTACCTGGAAGGCCTGGAAGGCAACCGCAAGCCGGAGCTGCGCGGCAAGGAAGAGTTTGTGGAAGTGAGCTGGGACGTGGCCCTGGGTCTGACGACCAAGGCCATCCTGGACACCATCGAAAAGCACGGAAACGAGGGGGTGTTCAGCAGCTCCTATGGCGGCTGGTCGCATGCCGGCATCTTCCGTCCGAACGTGCTGCAGGGGCGTTTCTTCAACCTGCTTGGCGGCTGCTCCATGACCACCGGAGACTATTCCGGTGGCGCGGCCCAGATCATCATGCCGTACGTGATTGGCGACATGGAGGTGTATTCGGCCCAGACCGCCTGGGAGCAGGTGCGCGACAACACCGAGGTGTTCGTTTTCATCGGCTGCGACCCCGACAAGAACAACCGCATTGAATACACCGTGGGCGACCACGAAATGTATTCGCGCTGGGACGCGATCAAAAAAGCGGGTGTGAAATTCATCTCCATCAACCCGCAGGTCACCACCACCGATGTGAAGATGGGCTCCGAGTGGGTGAAGATCGTTCCCAACACCGACACCGCCCTGTTCCTGGCCATGAGCCACCATGTCTACAAGACCGGCAAGCACAAAAAGGATTTCATCCAGAAATACACCGTGGGCTTTGACCGTTTCCTGGCCTACCTGGAAGGCAAGGACAAGGATGGCACACCGGCCAAGACACCTGAGTGGGCGGCAAAGATCACCGGCATTCCGGCCGACAAGATCCGCGAGATGGCCGACCTGTTTGCCACCAAGCGCACGCAGTTCGCCGGCTCCTGGGCGATTCAGCGTGCGCACCACGGGGAAATGCCTTATTGGGCGATCGTGAACTTTGCCTGCATGCTGGGAAACATCGGTTTGCCGGGCCAGGGCGTGGGCTTCAGCTGGCACTACGGCGGCGGCGGCATGCCGCAGTCGGGTGGCACCGGCCCGCGGGGCATGTCACAGGGACGCAACCCGGTCAAGAAGATCTGCCCGGCTTCGCGCATCAGCGAAATGCTGACCAACCCTGGCAAGGCGTTCACCTACAACGGCAGCAACTACACCTACCCCAAGCATGTGGGCATGATCTACAACGCGGGCAACAACCTGCTGTCGCACCAGCAGGACATCAACGAGCTGATCCGCGCCTTCAAGACGGTGGACACCATCGTGGTGCAGGACTGCTGGTGGACCGCCTCCACCCGCTGGGCCGACATCGTGCTGCCGGCCACCAGCACCCTGGAGCGCAACGACATCTCTTCGGGCGGCACCTACGGCATCGACAAGATCTTTGCCATGAAGCAGGTCATTGCCCCGGTGGGCGATGCGCTGGACGACTTTGAGATTTTTCGCCGCCTGTCCGCCCTGTGCGGTGTGGAATACGCCTTTACCGAAGGCCTCACCCAGCTGGAGTATGTCAAGCTGGCCTACGAAGGCAGCTCTGCCGCAGCCCAGGTGCCGTGGGAGAAATTCTGGGAAACCGGCATGGCGGAAATCAAGGTGCCTCAGGCAGCGAACAAATGGGTGCGCCATGGTGACTTCCGCACCGACCCGGTCAAAAACCCGCTGCACACCCCCAGCGGCAAGGTGGAGATGTACTCCTCCACCATCGACAAGATGAAGCTGGACGACTGCCCGCCCATGCCCAAATTTCTGGAGCCGGCCGAGTACCTGGGCAATGCCAAGGACGGCGAACTGCACGTGGTCAGCCCGCACCCGTTCTACCGTCTGCATTCGCAGATGGCCAACGCCGAGCCACTGCGCAAGCTGTACTCCGTGCACGGGCGTGAACCGCTGGTGGTCAACGCCCAGGATGCAAAGGCGCGTGGCATCCAGAACGGCGACCTGGTCGAGCTTTACAACAGCCGGGGCTCCATCGTCGTGGGCGCTGTCCTGTCGGACAACATCATGCCCGGTGTGGTCAGCATCTACGAAGGTGGCTGGCCACAGCTCGACAGCAAGGGCCGTTGCAACAACGGCCTGGTGAACTTTCTCACCAGCAGCCGGCGTTCCAGCGGCCTGAGCCAGGCCACCACGGCAGACACCTGTCTGGCCAAGCTGCGAAAGTGCACCGACCCGGAAAGCCCGACGCTTGCCTTCGAGCCTTCCAAATCCGTTGCCCGCGCGGTCAGCTACGACCAGAAGTTCTATGGGCTGGAGCGTGCCACCGCGCTGAAGGAAAAATCCATGGCTTCGCTGACGCCGGGCGAGAAAATCTTCTACCAGCGCTGCACGGTCTGCCATGGCCCGCGCGATCCGGCCCAGTTCAACGGCACGCAGTGGCTGGGCATCACCCAGAGCATGTTCCCGCGGGCCGGCCTGGACGAAGCCGAGCGCAAGCTGGTGCTGGACTTTCTGCTGAAAAACGCCAAGCCTTCCTGAAGCCCTGCCGCAGACGCTGCCCGGCGCCTTGCGCTGCGCAGCCAGCAGGGGCTGCTCCTGGACCTGAGCATGTAGGCACCTGCGCATGGGTGAAAACAGGGACGGGTCAGCAGCGCAGGAAGCGCCCCTGCCGCTGGACCTGTGTGCGGTCTGTGGCGGGTTCTGGAAAGCCCACTGACCCGCTGAAACCGGGTTTTGCTATCAAAAAAAGAGCTGCTGGCGCATACTGTACAAGCGCTGGAGGCACTTTTCATCTGAAAAAAATACGGGGAAAAGTGCAGCCAGCGCCATCAGGTGTGCTCCACCGTCCGCCCGCCAGAAACCGCCCCCGGTCCTGTGTCGCTGCAGGCGTGCAGGAATTGTGCTTTCCGGGCTGCGTCTGAACACCAGCAAGCGCACCAGGGCGCTGCGCTAGACTTCGGCCTGCCTCTTTTCCAGCCTTGGCTGATCCCATGACAAAAAAATACTTTGGTACCGATGGCATCCGTGGCACGGTGGGCATTTTTCCCATCACGCCCGATTTCATGATGCGCCTGGCGCACGCCGTGGGCTGTGTGCTCAGGCGCACCGAAACGCGCCCCACCGTGCTGATTGGCAAGGACACCCGCATTTCCGGCTACATGCTGGAGTCTGCGCTGGAGAGCGGCTTCAATTCGGCCGGTGTCGATGTGGTGCTGCTCGGCCCCGTGCCCACCCCGGCCGTGGCCTACCTCACGCGCACCCAGCGCGCCAGCCTGGGTGTGGTGATCAGCGCCAGCCACAACCCGTTTGCCGACAACGGCATCAAGTTCTTCAGCGCGCAGGGCGCCAAGCTGCCCGATGCCTGGGAAACGATGGTGGAAGCCGCGCTGGAAGAAGCACCGGTCTGGGCCGAATCGGCCCACCTGGGCAAAACCCGGCGCATGGACGACGCCGCAGGCCGCTACATCGAATTCTGCAAAAGCACCTGCTCCCATGCTTTCACGCTCAAGGGCTTGAAAATCGTGGTCGATGGCGCGCATGGCGCTGCCTATCACATTGCCCCGGAAGTCTTTCACGAGCTGGGTGCTGAGGTCGTGAAGATAGGCTGCGCGCCAGACGGGCTGAACATCAACCACGGCGTGGGTG
>JAGOCN010000301.1 GCA_017998735.1 Giesbergeria sp. | reverse complement strand
GCCAGCGCGTGCATGACCTTGGCGTTGGCCAGTGTTTTGCCGCAGCCGGTGGACGCCATGTTGACGATGAAGGCGCCGTGCAGAGCTGCGCCCTCACGCTGCGCAACGGCCAGGTCGGCGGCTTTGTCCTGCCAGCGAAAAGCACTGTGGGTGCTGCGCTGGCGCAGCAGGCGGTGGTTTTTCATGCGCGGCAGGTGCAGTTCAAAGCCCGGCAAGGCATGCGTGGCGCGCTGGCTGTGCTGGGCCACGCCAATCAGGTGCTCGTTGAGGGGCTGGAGCAGCGCACCGGTCTTGCGGTCGGTGTTGGCATACAGCCGGCCCCACGGTGCGACCGGGGAACGTGCCGGGTCTTTGGCGTCCAGGCTGGAATAGTGGTGGTCGGCCAGCATCAGGCACATGCGCGAGACATGCATGACATACGGGTTGGCCAGCCAATTGCTCTGCCCAGGTGACGCCACCAGCACCTGCAGCCGCTTGGCCAGCCGGGCAGCGTTTTTCTGCCAGGTAGGGCAATGCACCGGAAGCTCCTTGGGCGTGAAGGTCCAGTACGGCTGCACCCAGCGTGCTTCGCTGTGGCTGGGGACTTCGTTCCACGGTGCGGTAATGCGGTGCAGCACCTGCGCCAGGTGGCCGGGGTTGAAAATTTCGTTCTTGGGCGGTTGTGGCAGCCGGTGGTGCGTGACCACCAGCCAGCCGATGGCTTGTGCCAGCGGGGCGTGCGCCAGCGCGGCAAAAGGCGGCGGGGCCGGCACGTCCAGGCCGTCACGCACCAGCCGCTCGGTCCAAGTGGCGTGGTCAAAAGGCGTGGGCTGCTCCAGCCGGGCCAGCCATTGGGCATCGGTATCGGTGCCAACAAAAGCCTGAAACATGCGCAGCGACACCCATTCGTGCCGGTAATCGTTGCGCCCCGCCTCGCCCTGGCCGCGCAACCGGTCCTGAAACGCCTGGCTGGCCTTTCCCAGGTCGTGCAGCAGCGCAGCCAGGGCGGTGAGCAGGTGGATGGCGTCGCCGCTGTGCCAGTCGTTCTCGTCCTGCGCACGCAGCACGTTGCGCTGCGTGGTGTGGGTGGGCACGGCGCCCTGGACGTTGAAGCGGCGGGCATCACCCACCACCCACAGCAGTTCGCTGTGGTCCAGCCCGCGAATCCAGTGGCAGGCCACGGCGGTGTTCTTGCGGGCGGTCTTGCGCAGCAGGCGGCGCAGGGTGTCAAGGCCGTCTTTGGTGATCGGGGTTTGCCAGGTGCGTTCGCCCCGGCGCTCGGCAAACTGGTCCAGGATGCGGCGGGTTTCCACCAGCGCACGCTTGTCGCACTCGCAAATGAGAAGAATGTTCATGCGGCTGGCCCCGGCGCTGCGGCGTCCAGGGCGGCAGCGGGTGCAAGGAGCGCACCAAGCGCATCGGGCACACCGGGCGGCGTGCCAAGGGCTGCCACGCGGCCGGTTTCCAGCGCAATGGCCTTGAGGGTGTCGATCATGAAGTCCAGCGCCTCCTTGCGGGTGAGCTGCTCTATGCAGGCCTGGCGAAACTCTTGTTCGGTGTCGCCGCGCGCTGCGGAAATGAAGGCCTGGGGCAGCACGATGGCGTCCTTGACCAGGTCGGCGGCGTCAAACACCAGCCCGCCGCGCCGCGTCTTGCCATGCAGCACCGCCAGCGCGGCCGGCAGGCCCAGCACCCACAGGGCGGTGGCGCCCAGGCCGTAGGCCAGGTAGTTGCCGTGGTCCAGAAAGGCGTTGGCCGGGTCGCGGCTCTCGCCGCGTGCACTGCGCGTGAATTCGCCCGCCTGCGTGGCGTGCGCCGCCAGTTTGTAGAGCCGCTTGGTCAGGCGCCCTTCCAGGGCCAGCAGGTGCGTCACATCGGGCGCGGCTGCCATTTCAGCAGTGGTTTGCGTGACCATGGCAGTCAGCTGGTCCATGGGCACGGCAAACACGCATTCACGGGCGTTGGCGTGGGCGCCCCAGTGCTGCAGCAGGCAGCGCAGGCGCGCCGATTGCAGGGCCTTGGCTGCGGCCAGGCGCAGGGCATCGTCAAACCAGAAGCGCGTCCAGTGCTGCAGGTATTCGGTGGGCCGGTATTCACTTTGCGGTGCAAACCAGGCCACCTCCTGCTCGCATTCGTTGGCGCTGAACAGCGGCGTGCCACCCCCGCCGCAAAAGCCCACCATGACGCCCGCCTTGGCCAGTTCGCGCATGGCCGCCTGCGTCACCGACGTACCGGTGCCCAGCAGCACAGTGGTGGTGTTGGCGATGGGAATGTTCCAGTACAGCGAGCGCTTGCCTTCGTCGGTCACATACTCCACCCGTCCCCCGCTGACCAGCACGCGGCAGTGCTCCAGGTAATAGAGGTTGGCGCGCTTGGAGTGCAGGATGGTCTTGAGGTCGCCCGAACGTATTTCTTGCATGAAGCATTGCCTTGAAGAACATTGCTGGAAGGGTTTTGGTCAAGGCAAGCCGGAGCATCTGCCTGGGCTTTGAAAGCCAAACACAATCGTAACCAAATATTAAATTTGGTAAATTTTTCAATGGTTGTTTGTCTTTTCTTGAACCTGCTTTGGCTTGCGGTTTCAAGACAATGGCAATTCAGGCTGCAAGGCGATGGCATGCCATGCCATGGCAGTGGGTGCGCAGCAGCCAGGAAAAGCAGATCGCCAGCATGACAAATGCACAGATGCAAAACGCAGCGGCTGGCAGGATTGCACCGCTGCCTTGGAAAACAGGCTTTCACATGCAGGTGGGTGCAAAAAAAGCCTTGTCTTATATCAATTCACATCCAAGGGCAGCGCCAATCCTTATGAGCTTTGCATGACAATTGGGCATTGAAGCGTGGGATGGCGGCGTGCCGCTGGAGATTGGGGCGTTTGCCGGCACGGCTTTCAGCCCCTGTGCTGTGCCATGTCGCTGTAGCTGCACAGCGCAGGCCGTCCTGCTGGCCTTCCCCTTTTCTTTTTCCTTTTCTCTTCTTCACCTTTTCGGCCACAACACATGAGTGCATTTCTTGAAGAACGCGTCCTGTCGGTTCACCACTGGACCGACCGGCTTTTCAGCTTCACCACCACGCGCGACACGGCGCTGCGGTTTTCCAACGGGCACTTCACCATGATTGGGCTGAAGGTGAACGACAAGCCGCTCTTGCGCGCCTACAGCATCGTCAGTGCCAACTACGAAGAGCACCTGGAGTTCCTGAGCATCAAGGTGCCCGACGGCCCGCTGACCTCCAAACTGCAGCACATCCAGGTGGGCGACAGCATCGTGGTCGGCAAGAAGCCCACCGGCACGCTGCTGATCGACTACCTGCTGCCGGCCAAGCGGCTTTACATGTTTGCCACCGGCACCGGGCTGGCGCCGTTCCTGAGCGTGGTGCGCGACCCCGAGACCTATGAAAAGTTTGAGGAAGTGATCCTGGTGCATGGCGTGCGCCATGTAGCCGAGCTGGCCTACCACGACTACCTGACCGAAGAACTGCCCAGGCACGAACTGCTGGGCGAGCTGGTGTCGGCCCAGTTCAAGTA
>JAGOCN010000300.1 GCA_017998735.1 Giesbergeria sp. | reverse complement strand
CCATGGTGGGCGCCGAGCTGCCACCCGGAGACGACGGCAAGCCGTTTCTGATCAAGGTTGGCAAGCTGCGCGGTGTGGAAAGCCACGGCATGCTGTGCTCGGGGCGCGAACTGCAGCTGTCCGAAGCGCACGAAGGCCTGCTGGAGCTGGCCTCCGATGCACCCGTAGGGCAAGACATCCGCACCCACCTGCAGCTGGACGACACCTTGCTCACCCTGAAACTCACGCCGAACCTGGCCCATGCGCTCAGCGTGTACGGCGTGGCGCGCGAATTGTCTGCCCTGACCGGCGCGCCGCTGCACACGCCCACCTTTGCACCCGTGCCGGTGGCGCACGCCGAGCAGCTGCCGGTCACCATCAGCGCGCCCGACCTGTGCGGGCGCTTTTCCGGCCGCATCGTGCGCGGTGTCAACCCGCGTGCACAAACGCCGCAGTGGATGGTCGACCGCCTGGCGCGCTGCGGCCAGCGCAGCGTGGCGGTGCTGGTGGACATTTCCAACTATGTGATGTTTGAACTGGGCCGGCCTTCGCACATTTTTGACCTGGACAAGATCGAGGGTGGCGCCCTGGACGTGCGCTGGGGCAGGCCGGGCGAGCAGCTCAAGCTGCTCAATGGCAACACGGTGGCGCTGGACGAACAGGTGGGCGTGATTGCCGATGCGCGGCAGGTGGAGTCGCTGGCCGGCATCATGGGCGGCGACGCCACCGCCGTGACCGACGGCACGCAGAACATCTACATCGAGGCGGCTTTCTGGTGGCCCAAGGCGATTGCCGGGCGCTCGCGCCGGTTCAACTTTTCCACCGATGCCGGGCACCGCTTCGAGCGCGGCGTGGACCCGCAGCACACCGTCGAGCACATCGAACGCATCACCGCACTGGTGCAGGACATCTGCGGCGGGGCTGCCGGTCCGGTCAGCGATGTGCAGACCTCGCTGCCACCAGCCCGTGCCGTCACCCTGCGCGTGGCGCGTGCTGCACGCGTGCTGGGCATGCCGCTGACGCAGGCGCAGTGCGCTGGTGCGCTGGCGCGCCTGGGCCTGCAGGTGCAGGAAGGCCCGGGTGAAGGCGTGCTGACCGTGACGCCGCCGTCCTACCGTTTCGACATCGCCATTGAAGAAGACCTGATCGAGGAAGTGGCGCGCATGGTCGGTTACGAGCACCTGCCCGACACCCCGCCGCTGGCGCCCACCACGCCCAAACTGCGCCCTGAAAATGAGCGCAGCCCGTTTGCCGTGCGCCGCCACCTGGCCGCACTGGGCTACCAGGAAACCATCAACTTCAGCTTTGTGGACGAGCGCTGGGAACACACCCTGGCGGACAATCCGGAGCCCATCAAGCTGCTCAACCCGATTGCCAGCCAGATGGGCGTCATGCGCACGTCCTTGCTGGGTTCCTTGCTACAGGTTTTGAAGTTCAACCTGGACCGCCGCAGCGAACGCGTGCGCGTCTTTGAACTGGGCCGGGTCTTTCTGCGCGACGCGAAGGTGCAGAATACCGACACCACCGTGGAGGGCTTTGACCAGCCGATGCGCATTGCCGGCATGGCCTGCGGTCCGGCGGACATGCTGCAATGGGGCAGCAAAGAGCAGCCGGTGGACTTCTACGATGCCAAAGGCGATGTCGAAGCCCTGCTGGCACCGCGCGCGGTGCAGTTCGAGCCTGCCACGCACCCGGCCATGCACCCGGGGCGCTGCGCCCGCGTGCTGCTAGAGAGGCGGGCTATCGGCTTTGTCGGCGAACTGCACCCGCAGTGGCGCCAGGCCTGGGAGCTGGCTGCTGCGCCGGTCATGTTCGAACTAGAACTGGGTGCCGTGCTGCAGCATCCGGTGCCGCAGTTCAGCCCCGTACCACGGCAGCAGGCGGTGGAGCGCGACCTTGCCGTGGTGGTGGCCGAGCAGGTGACGCACGCCCAGATCATGGCGGCCATCGCATCTGCCCTGCCTGCCACGCTGCTGAGAAGCGCGGTGCTGTTTGACGTGTACCGCAGCAAGCCCTTGAAGGCGGGCGAGGTGCAGCCTGCCACGGCCCTGGCTGCAGGCGACAAGAGCCTGGCCGTGCGACTGACCCTGGGCGCCGGCGATGCCACGCTGGCAGAAGCCGACATCGAAGCTGCCGTGCAGGCGGTGCTGGACCAGCTGGCCGCCCAGACCGGGGCCAAGCTGCGTGCCTGAGAGCCACGATCCCCATGCGACAGGAGCGCGACATGACCCCACTTGATGCAAACCCACCGGAGCCGGAATCCGCTTCGCTGACCAAGGCCCAGCTGGCCGAACTGCTGTTTGACCACATTGGCCTGAACAAGCGCGAGTCCAAGGATTTGGTGGACGCCTTCTTCGAGCTGATCGCGCAGCAACTGGTGGCCGGCAATGAGGTGAAGCTGTCCGGGTTTGGCAACTTCCAGATCCGCACCAAGGCGCCGCGCCCGGGGCGCAATCCGCGCACCGGAGAATCCATCCCCATCGGGGCGCGCAGTGTCGTGACCTTTCACGCCAGCAGCAAGCTCAAGGAGCAGATCCAGGGCAGAGCAGACGAATGATGGCGGGGCAGGCAGTGTGCCTGTATGGGCCTGTATGGACCGCAGCAATTGTTTGCAATTCTTCTGCCGCTTTCCGGAAACACCGATTTTGCCCCTTATAATCTGAGGCTTGTCGGCGTGTGGCGCAGCCTGGTAGCGCACTTGCATGGGGTGCAAGGGGTCGAAGGTTCGAATCCTTTCACGCCGACCATTGATACATAAAAAGGGTTGCAGACTTGTGCTGCAACCCTTTTTTTTCGCCCGCAAAAATCAAAATTCAGAACCATTTCTGCGCTTGTCAAGGGCAGCAGCGTTTTCTGTGAACGGGGCAAAGGCGGGCAGAGCATTTTTCGCTCTGGCCAGCTTGTATTCCTTGCATGGAAAACATTGGATTTTGCTATTGAAAGAGGAGCTGCTAGCGCATGCTGTATATGGGCTAGAGCCAGTTTTTACCAAAAAATCCAGAACTGTGACAAAAGCGGTGTCGCCTGGCTTCAATCCGTGCAGCCAGCTTGAAGCCGCTCCAGGCGGCTGCACCAGGCGCGCAATGCCAGCGCTTCAGCAGTGCAGGCTGTTGCCACTGCAGCCATCCCGGCTCCACAGCCCCTGAACCCTTTGCCTTTCACAAGGCAGTCTGCTGCAGGGCCGCGCCAGCGCCACCAAGGCTTTTGGCGGCCTGCTGTCCCCGTTATGCTTGTCCCCCTTATGCGGCCTTTGCTTGATTCCTTTTGGCGTGCGCTGGCGTACTGCCTGCGCCCGCGCGTGGTGGTGCTGTCGCTGGTGCCGCTGTTGCTGACCAGCGTGCTGGCGCTCGGGCTGGGGTATTTCTTCTGGCAGCCTGCGGTGGCGTTGGTGCGCGACTGGCTGACCGAAGCCGGCCTGCTGGGCACGCTCTGGGGCTGGCTGCAGGGCTGGGGACTGCACCATGCGACCGACTACATTGCCCCGCTGCTGGTGGCGGTGCTGGCCACGCCCCTGCTGGTGCTGGTGTCGCTCCT
>JAGOCN010000299.1 GCA_017998735.1 Giesbergeria sp. | reverse complement strand
CCGCCACGCGGTGCTGGTGGCGCGCCTGGACAACCTGGGCAAGGGCGCCAGCGGCGCGGCGGTGCAGAACATTGCGCTGATGCTGGGGTTGTAAAGAGGCGCACAGCAACCGGCGACCGGCGACCGGCGACCGGCGCACGGCGACTGGCGACCGGCGCACGGCACAAGGCACAAGGCACAAGGCACAAGGCACAAGGCACAAGGCACAAGGCGTAGGGCGCACGGCGTTCGGTGCAGGTTCAGAGCGTTTTTGCGCTGACCAGCAGTGCCGCCGGTTTTGCTCCCTCTCCCTCTGGGAGAGGGCGGGGGTGAGGGCCAACGGCGCTGGCATTCGGCGCAGCCATTGTTCCGCAGCCATTCAGCAAAAAATTGCTCCAAGGCATTGTTGCCCTGGCCGGGCTACGGACTACCGGCTTGGCACTGCTGCGCAAAGGTGGGCATTCAGAAATGCATTCTGCTATTGAAATGGGAGTTGCTGGCGCAGGCTGCACCTGCGCTAGAGGCACTTTTTACCAAAAATGCAGGTTTGCGGCAGCGGCATTATTGGCCCGGTGCTTTGCTGTCCACACAGTCTGAAGCCACTTCAAACGGTTTGCGGCCGCTGCGCTCCATGCTGCAGCAGCGGCTTTTTTGCAAACCCTTTGCCTGCTGCGCAATCCGCAAGCACCGGCAAGCATTGGCACTGGCAGCCCGGCGCCCGATTTGCGGCCCTGTCCCACACGGCAGTGCAAGCGCTTGTTTTTAGGATGGGCGCTGGCTTGTCCTCAAGGCGGTGCGCATGTTTGTCTCCTCTTTCCCTCTGTTTTTCAAGGGCCCGCTGCTGCGCGGTCTGGCCGCTGGCGCGGTCGGCGCGGCAGGCATGCTGCTGGCGGCTGGCGCTTCTGCCCAGGCGCTGGCGCCGGTTGCCACACCAGCGGCCAGCGTGCAGGGGAATACTGGCACGGCCGGCGCCGGCAATGCCAAGGCAGGCCAGGGCATTGCGCAGAACGGCCTGCCGGCTGCCGGCGTGGCGGCGTGCGCCGTCTGCCATGGCGCACGCGGTGAGGGCGGCCCGGCCTTTCCGCCGCTGGCCGGCAACGGCGCCACCTACCTGCTGGATCAGCTCAACCACTTTGCCAACAACAGCCGCGTGCAGCCCGTCATGCACCCCATTGCCAAGGGCCTGAGCGCGCAGCAGCGGGCCGATGTGGCCGCCTTTTATGCCGGCCTGCCGCGTGACCAGAAACCCGTCACGGCACGCATGGCACCGGCCACACCGCAGGACGCAGGCGCCTGGCTGGTGCAGCGCGGCCGCTGGAGCGACGGCATTCCCGCCTGCGCGCAGTGCCACGGACCGGGCGGGCTGGGCGTGGGCGAGCATTTCCCGGCGCTGGCCGGGCTGAGCGCCGCCTACATGCAGGAGCAGATCAGCGCCTGGCAGGCCGGCAAGCGCCCGCCGGGGCCACTGCAGCTGATGTCCACCGTGGCGCAAAAGATCACGCCGGAGGACATCAAGGCGGTGGCGGCTTACTACGCGCAGCTGTACAGCGGCACTGCGGCGGCAACTGCTGCGCCAGCGTCCGCGCCCGCTGCCTCTGCGGCAGCCACCGCTCTGGCTGCCGATGCCGGCGCGGCGCCTCCCACCCCTGCCGCCGCCGCCACTGCGCAAGCGCAGCGCACCCCTTCCACGCAAGGCAAGCCATGACCCAGCCTCCTTCCACCCCGCCCCCTTCGCCAACCCCCGCTCCGCCGTCCGGGCCTGAAACGCCCGCACCCGTGCCGGCACTGGCACCGGCACCTGCACCGGGCACCGCCAAGCGCGAGATGCGCGGCCTGATGGCCGGCGCTGCCGGCGCCACGGCGCTGTGCCTGCTGGCCGTGGTGGGTTTCAACATGACGGTGTCGCGCGATCTCAAAAGCGATTACCCGGTGGCCCCCACCGGCCAGAACAATTACCCTCCGCTGCGCCCGCAGGTGGCGGACAGCAGCCCCGGCCTGACCGACCTGCCCACCACCCCCCAGTCGGCAGCGGAAGGCGATGACGAAAGCACTGGCAGTGGCAATGCCAGCGTGCCGGTGCGCATGCCCGACCCCGGCGCCGGCCGGCTGGCCCCTGGCCTGGCGCCAGCGCTTTTCACGCCCCCTGGCGCAGGGGACATTCCCGACACGCCAATGGGCGATGTAATCCGGCGCGGCGAGCAGATTTTTCTCAACACCGGCGCCAACGCGCCCGGCTTTGTCGGCAATGCGCTCAACTGCGTCAACTGCCATCTGGACGCCGGACGCCAGGCCAAGTCGGCGCCCATGTGGGGCGCCTACCCGCTGTACCCGGCCTACCGCTCCAAGACTAAGCATGTGGACACCTTTGCCGAACGCCTGCGCGGGTGCTTCACCTACAGCATGAACGGCAAGGCGCCACCCGAGGGCGACGATGTGCTGGTGGCGCTGGAGGCCTATGCCTTCTGGATGGCCAAGGGCGCGCCGATTGGCGAAAAACTGCCCGGCGCCGGCTTTGGCAAATTGCCCAAGCCGGACAAGGCGCCCGACCTGCAGCGTGGGCAGGTGGTGTTTACTGCCCAGTGCGTGCTGTGCCACGGCGCCGACGGCCAGGGCCAGCGCAGCGGCGAAACGCAGGTGTTTCCGCCGCTGTGGGGCGAGCGCTCTTACAACTGGGGCGCCGGCATGCATTCCATCGACAAGGCCGCCGCCTTCATCCAGGCCAACATGCCGCTGGGGCGCGGCGGCTCGCTGAGCGTGCAGGACGCCTGGGACGTGTCTGCTTTCATCAACAGCCACGAACGGCCACAGGACCCGCGCTTCACCGAATCGGTGGAGGTCACACGCACCAAATTCCACGGCTCGCCCAACTCGCTGTACGGCACCACCGTGAACGGCAAGGTGCTGGGCAGTGGCAAGTGAGGCGGGAAAGAGGTGCCAGGCCTGCGTGCCTGGCACAGCACCAGAAATTCAAAAACGATAGCTGCTAGCGCAGACTGCGCGTGGGCTGGAGGCCGATTTGACCTAATTGGCTGGATGTCTCAGACACTTACCTCCGCGTCATTCCCGCCTGCGCGGGAATGACGGCTTTTCATTGTCTGAGGCATGTATCTGATCAGGCGATCTGACCCTTGTTTTTTGACCAAAAAACCGGGTGCTTGCAGCCCGTGCCATGCAGGCAGGCAGGGCAAGGCAAGGCAAGGCAAGGCTTCAGCGTGGCGCGTCCGGCACCACGCGGCGCACCACATCGCCTGAAAAACCGCGCGCCATCAAAAAGCGCATCTGCCGTGCCCACTGGCGGGCATCCTGCGGCGGGCTGTCACCAAAACGCCTGAGCCACACGGCGCGGGCGCGCTCCAGTTCGCTGTCCTGCAGCCCGGCCACGGCGTCCTTCACCAGTGCGGCGTCGATGCCCTTGGACTGCAGCTCCTGCCGCACCCGCGCCGCGCCCAGGTGGGCAGCGCGCCGGTTCAGCACCGAGGCCACCACCCGCTCCTGGCTGATGAAGCCCTTGGCCTGCAGGTCGTCCAGCACGCGCTCCAG
>JAGOCN010000298.1 GCA_017998735.1 Giesbergeria sp. | reverse complement strand
GCTGCGCGTGGGTGTCTTTGCGAATGGCCCGGTGCAGCTGGTGGAAGGTGCTGCCTTCCGCCTGGACCTGGGCACTGCGCCCGGCACCGCCGAGCGTGTCAGCCTGCCCCATCCCGAGATTTTTGCTGCTTTGGTGCCTGGCGCCGACCTGCTGCTGGACGACGGCAAGATGCGCCTGGTGGTCGAGCGCTGCGGTCCCGACTTCGCCGAAACGCGTGTCGCCGTGGGCGGGCGCCTGTCCGAGCGCAAGGGTGTGAACGTGCCCGGCGTGGTGCTGCCGATCACCGCCCTGACCGCCAAGGACCGGCGCGACCTGGACCTGGCGCTGGAAATGGGTGCCGACTGGATCGCGCTGTCGTTCGTGCAGCGCCCGGAAGACGTGGCGGAAGCACGCGCCCTGATCGGTGACCGTGCAGCCATCGTTTCCAAGCTGGAAAAGCCCTCGGCCATCGAGCAGCTGGACGCCATTGTGGAACTGTCCGACGCCATCATGGTGGCACGTGGCGACCTGGGTGTGGAAATGCCCGCCGAGCGCGTGCCCGCCATCCAGAAACGCATCGTGCGCAGCTGCCGCCGTTTTGGCAAGCCGGTGATCGTGGCGACGCAGATGCTCGAATCGATGATCGACAGCCCGGTGCCCACACGCGCCGAAGCTTCCGACGTGGCGACCGCCATTTACGACGGCGCCGATGCGGTGATGCTCTCGGCCGAATCGGCTTCGGGCAAGCACCCGGTCGAAGCGGTGAAGATGATGGACCGCATTCTGCAAGAGGTGGAAAGCGATCCGCTGTACCGCCAGCTCATCGATGCGTCCCATGCATCGGCACGCGCCGGTGGCGACGTGGCCGAAGCGGTCTGCTGCGCCATGCGCCGCGTGGTCTCGCTGTTGCACGCTTCCACCATCGTCTGCTACACCGGCTCGGGCCAGACCAGCCTGCGTGCGGCGCGCGAGCGGCCCGAGTCGCCCATCCTGAGCCTGACGCCGAACGTGGCCACGGCGCGCCGCCTGGCGCTGGCCTGGGGCGTGCATTCGGTGCACACGCAGGACGTGTCGAACGCCGAAGAAATGACCGAAGTGGCGCGCCAGCTGGCCCGGCGCGAAGGCTTTGCCAGGCCGGGCGAGTTTGTCGTCACCATTGCCGGCATGCCCTTTGGCACCCCCGGCACCACCAACCTGCTGCGCATTGCCACCGCATAGGAGCAGCGGGTGCGGAAGCGGGCAGATTGACGGGTCAGTTGGTTGGAAGGTGGGCAGGTAAGCCGGTGTGCCGGTGTGCCGGTGTGCCGGTTACGGGTGAAGGGCCAAAATGGCCTCCAGCGCAGGTGCAGTATGCGCCAGCAGCTCATTTTTCCATAGCAAATACCCGCTGCAAAGCCCCTGCAGCGGCGTTCCGGGGGCTGGCTGCCCGCTTGGGGGGGGGTTGGCACAGCGATAACAAGCAAAAAGTGCCTCCAGCCCATGTGCAGCCTGCGCCAGCAGCTTCTTTTTTCATAGCAAAATGCCGGGCGGCAGCGCTGGGTGCCGGCTGGCACTGGGCACCCCCGGGTGCCCCCAGGCTGCTGCACCCGTCCACTCCCGCAAAAAACCCCCTGCGCCGCAGTCCGGCGCAGGGGGTTTTGTCTGTGGGTGCCGCCGCAGTGCATGCCCTGCGGGAAAAACCGCGCAAGGGCTGCGCCGGCGGGTTGCCGCTTAACTGCCCTGCTGCGGCGCTGCGGCTTCTTCGTGCGCCGAGCTGGCGGCGGCCAGCGCGGTCATGTTGAGCACGCGGCGCACCGTGGCCGAGGGGGTGAGCACATGCGCCGACGCGGCCGCGCCCATCAGGATCGGGCCGATGGTAGCGCCCTGGGTGCTGGTGACCTTGAGCACGTTGAACAAGATGTTGGCCGCGTCCAGGTTCGGGCAGATCAAAATGTTGGCCGAGCCGCTGAGCGTGCTGTCGGGCAGCGCCGTGCTGCGGATGGTTTGCGACAGGGCCGAGTCGCCGTGCAGTTCACCGTCGCACTCGATGTGCGGCGCCGCTTTCACAAACAGGTCGCGCGCATCGCGCATCTTGCGCGCCGAGGCGCGCGAAGAAGAGCCGTAGTTGGAATGCGACAGGAACGCCACCTTGGGCGGCACGCCAAAGCGCTGCACTTCTTCGGCGGCCATCAGGGCAATGGAGGCCAGCTCGGCGGCGTCGGGGTTGTCGTTGATGTAGGTGTCGGCAATGAACAGCGTGTGCTTTTCCAGCATCAGCGCGTTCACCGTGGCCAGCTGCGGGCTGCCGGGCTTGAGGCCAATGACGTCGCGGATGTGCTCCAGGTGGCTGTCGAATTTGCCCACCAGGCCGCAGATCATGGCGTCCGCGTCGCCCAGGTGCACCATCAGCGAGGCAATCAGGGTGTTGGAGCGGCGCACCGCCGACTTGGCGGTCTCGGGCGTGATGCCGCGCCGGCCCATCAGGCGCTGGTAGGTTTCCCAGTAGGTGCGAAAGCGCGGGTCGTCTTCCGGGTTGCACACTTCCACGTCCTTGCCCAGCTGCATGCGCAGGCCCGCCTTTTGGAGGCGGTCCTTGATGACGGCCGGGCGGCCGATCAGGATCGGCTGGGCTAGGCCGTCGTCGATGGCGGTCTGCACCGCACGCAGCACGCGCTCGTCCTCGCCCTCGGCGTAGGCCACGCGCTTGTGCGCCAGCTTGGCGGCGTGGAACACCGGGCGCATGAACATGCCGGTCTGGTACACAAAGCGCGTCAGGCTTTCGCGGTAGGCGGCCAGGTCTTCGATCGGGCGGGTGGCCACACCCGATTCCGCGGCCGCCTTGGCCACCGCCGGGGCAATGCGCAGAATCAGGCGCGCATCAAAGGGCGTGGGAATCAGGTACTCGGGGCCAAAGCTCAGGTCCTTGCCGGCGTAGGCGGCGGCCACTTCGTCGCTGGGTTCGGCCTTGGCCAGGTCGGCAATCTCGCGCACGCAGGCCAGCTTCATGGCCTCGGTGATCTTGGTGGCGCCGCAGTCCAGCGCGCCGCGGAAGATGTACGGAAAGCACAGCACGTTGTTGACCTGGTTCGGGTAGTCCGAACGGCCGGTGGCCATGATGCAGTCGGGGCGCGCTTTCTTGGCCAGCTCGGGGCGAATTTCCGGCTCGGGGTTGGCCAGTGCCAGGATGATGGGCTTGTCGGCCATGGTCATCAGCATGTCCACGCTCAGCACGCCGGGCGCCGAGCAGCCCAGGAACACGTCGGCGCCGTGCACCGCATCGGCCAGCGTGCGCGCGTCGGTGTTCTGGGCAAACAGCGCCTTGGAGGCATCGAAACCACCGGGGCGGCCTTCGTAGATGACGCCTTTGGAGTCGCACATGAAGATGTTTTCGCGCTTCACGCCCAGGCCGACCATCACGGTCACGCAGGCAATGGCGGCGGCGCCGGCGCCGGACACCGCCATTTTCACGTCGCCGATGTCCTTGCCCACCAGTTCCAGGCCGTTGAGCAGCGCGGCGCTGGAGATGATGGCGGTGCCGTGCTGGTCGTCATGGAACACCGGAATGT
>JAGOCN010000297.1 GCA_017998735.1 Giesbergeria sp. | reverse complement strand
CGGCTCGCCAACGCCAAAGTACATCAGGCCGATGCCCATGCCGGCGGCAAACAGCATCGCCGTCCACGAGACAAAGCTGAACTCGGGCACCGCGTCGTCCGGTCCCAGGCGGATGTCGCCAAAGCGGCTGGCCGCAATCAGCACCAGAAACACCAGGAACGCCGTCACCACCACGGTGTAGAACCAGTCAAAGCGGCTGACCACCCAGCTTTGCGCGCCCGAGAACAGTTTGTCGGCGCTGTCCGGGTAAAACCCGCAATAGACCAGCAGCGCGCCCAGCACCAGCAGGGCCGGCACCACCACCTGCGGCGACAGGGTGGTGAACGGGGTGCGTTCGGGTTCGGCCGGCGGCGGCGGCGCAAACGGCGCCGTGGGCGCGGCGTCGCCGTCCATGGGCGGCAGGTCGGGCAGGGGGGTGTTGGGCATGGGCGGGAATCTCCGAAAAATTCAGGCAGGGCAAGCCCCAGGGCGCCCGCAGCAGGGGCCTGGGAGCCGGCAAGGCGGCATTGCCGTGCACCGGGTTGGCACGCTGAGCATTGTGAAGGACTTGCTGCCGCGCCCTGTAAGACCGGGTGCCGCACCGCGGGCAGAGCACCGGCCCACTGCCGGGCCTGCGGGCCGGCAGGCCCCTGCACTGCCGGCAACGAAGGCGCCCTTCAGCCCGTCGCCTGGCGCAGGCGCCGGCACTGCGGGCTGGCCAGAATGAACATCCAGGCCACCAGCACAAACGGCAGCGTCAGCGCCGGCAGGCCAAGCGGCTCGAACGCCGCCGCCACGGCCGCATACACCACCGCCGTGGCCAGCGCGGCCAGAAAGGCATAGGCGGCGGTGGACGCGCTGGGCACCAGCACCAGGTCGCACAGCACGATGGCCGTGAGCACCGAATTGAAGCCAAAGGCGCCCACGCGCATCGCCGGCTCGGCCGCGCCCATGCCCCAGCCCACCAGCAGGCCGGCCAGCGACCCGAGCAGCGCGCTGAACCCGGCCACGCGCGAGCCGACCAGCAGCCCGAGCGTGAAGATCACCCCCGTCACCACATTGCCCTGAAAAAACACCTGCGCCACGCCGGTGAACATGCCTTCGGCAAAGGTGCCCAGGCTGACCACGCCGTCCAGGCTGGCGCCCTGCGGCAGGCGCCCCGAGGTGGGCAGGTGCGCGGTGGCGCGCAACTGGCCAAAGCGCGCCGAGGCCAGCACAAAGCACAGCGTGGTGAACACGAAGGGCGCAGTCAACGGCCGCAGCTGCCACGGGGTCAGCAGCCGCAAAAAGGCCGCCATCAGCACCGTGCTGACCGCCGCCGCGCCCAGCAGATAAACCCACAGGCGCGCATCGCCTTGAAAAAAGTACAACAACGCCGCCGCCACCAGCGCGCCGTTGAGCCCGTACAGCCCGGCGCGCACCTGCCCCCGGTCCACCCCCAGCAGCAGCGCCGTGCCGGTGCTGGCCGCCGTGCCCACCAGCACCGCCAGCGCGAGCAGCACCGAGTTGTAGAACATGCCGAGCAAAAAGAGCAGCCCGGTGTAGCTGTTGTTTTGCAGCATGACCTGGCCAATGCCGCGCAGCACTGTGTCGGCGAAGGCAGGCACCGGGTGCGCCGGGACGGGGCCGTCAACGACCAGTCCATTGGAAGAAAAACGCATGGGAGGCGGGGGGAGGAAAGCGGTGGAAAGAAAAGGAAATGCGGCCGCACGGCAGGCCCGCAGGATACGCCACGGCCGTGTCTGCAAGGCCCGCTGGCAGGTGCTGCCAGAGCCGGTTTTTTGGCGCGGGCGCATTGTCGCCTGCAACGCTGGACCGGGGTGGGGTTTGTGCGCGCAGGCCTGGCCTGGGCCTGCCCGTACTGTCTGCTTACCGCTCACCGCCTCCTGTTTGCGGCTTTCACCTTTTCCAGCGGCCAGGGGAAACTACCGCACCGGTGCGGCTTTTGACCGCTGGCCGTTGGCCTCTGGCCGTTTGGCTGCTGCAGCGTTTTCTTGCCCTGGACGGTCTGAAGTTCTTCAGCAGAAAGATTCAGGCTTTGCTATTGAAACAGGAGCTGCCGGCGCATTCTGCACAAGCGCTGGAGTCGATTTTTACCCAAAATTTCCCACCTGAAGCAGAGGCGATGCAGTTCCGGTGTCCCGCTGCCCCTGCAGCCGCAAGCTGCTCTAGGCACGCTGCCTGCGCATGGCCAGCGCGCCCGCGCCCAGGCCCACGGCCAGCAGCGCGTAGATGCCGACCATGGCGCCGGTGGACAGGCGGTGCTCAAAGCCCGGCGTGAAGCGCCTGGGCACCACCTGGTAGTCCACCACGGCAGCAACAACGCTGGTGGCCAGGGCGCCCAGAGCGATGCCCTTCGGGGTCTGCAAGGCCGGGCGGTTGTGCGCGGCCAGCGCATGCAGCGTGCCCCAGAACACCGAAGCCGCGTGGTGCGTGGCATAGCCCACGCCGGTGTAGGTCAGCGTGGTGCTGTTGCGGTACAGGCTCTCGTCGCCCCACAGCCAGTGGCTGACCGCGTTGGTGGCGGCGGCTGCCGAGCCGGTCTGGCGCCGGCTGGCCAGCGCCGCCCCGGCCATCGACAGCACGCTGGCCAGGCTGCCCGCCACCAGCCCCTGGGCCAAGCATTGTTTCCATTTCGCCATGGTGTTGGTTTCCGCCTTGTTCAATCAAACAGACAACAGACTGCCACTGTCGCCGATGGCGGGCGCGGCGGCTGTAGGTGCAGGCCGAATGAATGCCGCATTGGGTGAATGGGATGAACAGATGGGCAAGCCAGAGGCCTGCCTGCGCTGCTGGCCCCCATCCCGGCCTTCTCCCAGCGGGGAAGGTGAAAAGCAAAATACCGGTAAAAACAAGCTCCAGCGCTTGTCCAGCAAGCGCTGAAAGCTATCTGAAACATAGCGTTCGATGCCTGCCCCTTCACTGCGCCGGTGCAGGCACCATGCGCACCTGTACCGGCGCGTTCGGCACCGCCCCAAACATCTCGGGCGCGTACAGCGCTTCGACCCGGCTGGGCGGCAGGGCAAAGCGGCCGGCGTTGTTCAGGCGCACGGTGTATTCCATCGTCACCGTCCCCTTGGGCAGGTACTCGTAGTAGCTGCGGAAGGCCTCGAAACTGCGCTCCTCGAACGCTGGCCAGCCGGCGCCGCCCGCGCGCTTTTCTCCCTGCGTGGCGATTTGCGAATCGCGCCCCAGCCCGCTGCCCAGAATGGTGGCGCCGGCCGGAATCGGGTCGGTGACCGCCACCCAGGCCATGGGCGCGCTGGCGTTCACCTCCAGCGCCACGCGCAGCACGTCGCCGCGCGTGTACTGGCCGGCGGGCAGGGTCTTGTCGGCCTGCTCGACGGGCGTGACGGTGCGCTTGAGGGTGTAGCCCGAGGCCTGCGGCGCGGTCAGCGGCACGGCGGCGAGCGACTGCAGCGTCAGCCACGGCCGGCCCGGCCCCTGGTGCAGCACCTCCAGCGACTGCCCTGCACCGGGGGTGCCAGGCATGCCCCACGGCAGGAACATGCTGTTGCCCTTCAGCTGCCCGGCCGATGCCGGCGCGCCAAAGGTGCTGGTC
>JAGOCN010000296.1 GCA_017998735.1 Giesbergeria sp. | reverse complement strand
CGCCGCCAACCGCGTGCGCGATGGCGACTTTGCCGCCAGCGCGCTGGACGAGCGGGCCGTGACCAGCGAAATCCGCGAGGTCAACATCGGCTTCAACCGCATGGCGCACCGGCTGGCCAAGCTGGAGCAGGACCGCGCCGTGATGCTGGCCGGCATCTCGCACGACCTGCGCACGCCGTTGGCGCGCCTGCGGCTGGAGACCGAAATGAGCGTGGCGGACGATGTGGCGCGCGAGCACATGGTGGCCGACATCGTGCAGCTGGACGCCACCATCGACAAGTTTCTGGACTACGCCCGCCCCGACCATGTGACGCTGCTGCCCATCAACCTGCATGGCGTGGTGGCCTCGTGCATGTACGCGGTGCAGGACCACCGGCAGCTGCAGATCACCATGTCGGTGCCCGAAGACCTGAACGTGCTGGCCGACGAGGTGGAGCTGTCGCGCATCCTGTCGAACCTGCTGGAAAACGCCCGCCGTTATGGCAACACGCCCGAAACCGGCATCACGCATGTGGACATTGCCGCCAAGGGGCGCGATGAATGGGTGCTGATCAAGGTGCGCGACCATGGCAAGGGGGTGCCGCCGGATCACCTGAGCAACCTGACCAAACCCTTTTTTCGCGGCGACTCGGCGCGCACCGCGGCCGCCGGCGCGGGCCTGGGGCTGTCCATCGTGGACAAGACCATCCAGCGCATGGGCGGCATCTTTGCGCTGACCAATTCCAGGTCGGGTGGTCTGGTGGCGCACATCCAGCTGCAGCGCGCCGCCGACCTGCCCCCCGGTGCGGACCCCCAGCAGCGCCTGCAGCGCCCGATGGTCAAGCGCAACCTGCCCCCGCGTGCGGCACCTGCCAAGCCGCCTGCAAGCTGAAATGCGGGGCGGCGATGCAGAAGGCGCCCGGCTTGCAGGATGGCATCCGTGCTTGTGTTTGGACGCATTTCAGCCAGGCTTTTTGCGCCTGACCAGAGCACTTTTTTGCAGACTGGCTGCGGAGCAATGAATGCGCCGAATACCAGCGCCGCTGGCCCTCACCCCAGCCCGCTCCCAGAGGAAGAGGGGGGTAAAACCGGCGGCATGGTCAGTCAGCGCAAAAACTCTTTGAACATCGGTATTCCATCCTTTTTCGCACCGGGGTTTGAAGGCGCCACAGACCCTGAGCAGCTGCACAACGCAATTTGCTATTGAAACAGGAGCTGCTGGCGCAGTCTGCGCCTGGGCTGGAGGCACTTTTTGCCTGAAGTCCGTTGTGTGAAGGCCTGACAATGACCAAAGCGCAGGCTGTCACTCTGCTGCCAGCCCATTGCCAGCCCGCTGGCCAGTCCACCAACCTTCGTTGCAGACAGAAGTTTTGCCGCCTTGCCACCTTCGGTAATTCAGCAATGCAGCAATTCAGCAATTCAGGCCTGCAGCGGCCCACGCGGCAGCAGGGCCACACGCTGCAGCAGCACCACCGCGCGCGCTTCCATCGCCAGCCCCTGGCCCACGGGGCCGAGGCGCTCGGCGGTCTTGGCTTTCACGTTGACCTGTTCGGGCGCAATGCCCAGGGCGCGTGCAATGTGGGCGCGCATGGCCTCCTTGTGCGCGGCCAGGCGCGGCGCCTGCGCCACCACGGTGCTGTCCACATTGCCGATGGCGTACCCCTGCGCCCGCACGCGCCGTGCTGCTTCCTGCAGCAGCACACCCGAATCGGCGCCGGCAAAGGCGGCATCGGTGTCGGGAAAATGCGTGCCGATGTCGCCCAGCCCGGCAGCGCCCAGCAGCGCGTCGGTGATGGCGTGCAGCAGCACATCGGCATCCGAATGCCCCAGCAGCCCGGTGCTGTGGGCAATCTCCACGCCGCCCAGCACCAGCCGCCGGCCGGGCACCAGCGCGTGGATGTCCCAGCCCTCTCCCATCCTGAAATCCATGTGTCTTTTTCCTTGAAACGAACCATTGAACCGCTTGCGTACCGCGCCAAGTGCATCCCAGTGCATGCCGGTGCATTGCGCTGCCCTGCATGAGGCGCTATTTTTATAGCGTGGTGCCTTGCATGCGCTGCACCAGCACCGCCTCGGCCAGTGCAAAATCTTCCGTGTAAGTTACTTTGAAATTCAGCGCGCTGCCGGGCACCAGCAGCGGCTGCAGGCCCATGGCCTCGATGGCGCTGGCCTCGTCGGTGGCGCCGGCACCGCCAAAGCGGCCAAGGGCTTCGCGCAGCATGCCGATGCGGAACATCTGCGGCGTTTGCGCCAGCCATTTGTCGTTGCGGTCCAGCGTGGACACCACCCGCACACCGCCCGGTCCGGCGCTGGCGGTTTTCAGGGTGTCTGCCAGCCGGTGCGCCAGCAGGCCGCCCACGCTGTCGCCCAGGCAGGCGTCGATCAGTGCGTCAATTTGCGCGGGCGTGACCAGGCAACGGGCCGCGTCGTGCACCAGCACCCAGTCGCTGTCCTGCGCGCCGCGTGCCAGCAGCGCTTTCAACCCGCCCAGCACGCTGTCGGCGCGGGTGGCGCCGCCGCAATCGACCACCAAAAAAGCCGAACCCGCACCTGTGTGCGCAGCCAGAAACCGGTCGCCTGGCGCCACTGCCACCAGCGTGCCGCCAAGGCGCGGCACGGCGGCAAACGCGGCCAGTGTGTGCAGCACCAGCGGCTGGCCGGCCACGCTCTGGTACTGCTTGGGCAGGCCAGCCACCGCGCCCGGCTGCAGTGCACGCGTGCCGGTGCCGGCGCAGGGCAGCAGCGCCCACAGCGCGGGTGCCGGCGCCGAAGGTGCGCCATCTGCGGCAGCAGACCAGGCCTCGGACCGGGCGGCAGAAGGCGCGGCCGGTGCCGGCAAAGCCCCCGGTGCGATTGCAGGCGATGGGGGCGGGGGTGCAGGGTTCATGGGCGGCATTCTAAAATCCGCGCTTCCCGCCCCGCCCGGTGTGTGGCGCGCACTGCGCCTCCGGGGCCGGGGCGCGGCCTCTTTTGTGTGTGCATGGACCTTCCCAAACTCTCCCCCGGTAAACGTTTCACCCTGCCCCGGCCTGCGGGCAGCGCCGATGCCCTGCTGCTGGCGCAGCTGGCCGAGCGCGAACGCATGGCGCGCCGCACCACGGCCATCGTCACGGCCGACGCGGGCGACGCGCGCCGGCTGGTGGACGAACTGGCGTTCTTTGCCCCCGGCCTGCGCTGCGCCGTGTTCCCTGACTGGGAAACGCTGCCCTACGACACCTTCTCGCCGCACCAGGACCTGATCAGCGAGCGCCTGGCCGCTCTGTGGCGCATCAGCCAGAAGGACAAGGACACCGGCGCCGATGTGGTCATCGTGCCGGCCACCACCGCGCTGTACCGGCTGGCACCGCCCGGCTTTCTGGCCGGCTACACCTTTGAGTTCAAGGTGCAGCAAAAGCTGGACGAGGCCAAATTGCGCGCCCAGCTCACGCTGGCCGGCTACAGCCATGTGACGCAGGTGGTCAGCCCCGGCGAATATGCGGTGCGCGGCGGGCTGATCGACCTGTTTCCCATGGGTTCGCTGGTGCCCTACCGCGTGGACCTGTTTGACGACGAAATCGACTCCATCCGCACC
>JAGOCN010000295.1 GCA_017998735.1 Giesbergeria sp. | reverse complement strand
ATTCGCAAACCTGCTCTACCTTTCGGACTGCTGGCGGGGATGGCCCCACAGCACGAACAAGTCTGGGTGGTGTAGCTTTCATTGACTACTTCAAAGACGATGCCGGCCTGGTGGCTCTTGTACTCCAGCATCGCCCGGAGCATTGACCAGCCCGCATCCAGCGTGCTCTTGGCCATCCTGGTTTTGACCAGCTTGCTGCTCGCCACATCGCCCACGAAGATGGCGGCGTTGTGTTTCACCAGCTGCGCGCTGAACTGGTGCAGCAGGTCTTTGCGCTGGTTGGCAATTTTTGCGTGGATGGCTTTGACCCGCTGCTTTTTGTGCGCCCGTTGTGCAATACCAAGTTTGCATTCGAGCTTGCGATAAAAACGCCCTTCAATGCGCTCGCCTGTCGAAGTTACCGCCGCCTCTGTCAATCCCAGGTCGATGCCGACTGCCGCAGTTGCAGCGCTGGGCTGGGCCTGCACCTTGACCACCACGTTCAAATACCAGCAGCCCCGGCTGTCTTGGCTGAAGCTGCCTGCACGCAACTCGTAGTCAGCAAGGCCGTAGCTGTCCCACAGACTCAACTTCTGGCCAGCAAACTGGATTTGCCCGGCCTTGTACTGCAAGGCCCGCGCCTTGAAAGGAATCCAGCCCAAACTGTATTTGCTGCTTTGCGGGTTGGAGACTCTCCAGCGCAGTTTGGCTTTTCTGAATTGCCTGCGCGCTTTGGCGTAGTCCTCGCACACTTGCTGCACGGTGGGCGAGCCGATCAACACGCCCTCGCACTTGCTAAAGCCGTTGGTCAGTTTTTGCAGGTCGTAGCCACTGAGCCACTGGTGGCGTTCCCGAATGGCGCGGTGGCTGGTTTCGTTGCAGAAGTTGAACACCTGATTGACCTGACGCGCCATCACAGTCAGCACTGTGGCGTGCTTGTCCTTGATGCGCAAGCGCAGGGTTTTGGTGCAGTCCATGGGCTGTTTTTATATACAGATTTCGCAGGCGGTGCAAGCTTCATGGGTCACGACATCAGGACAGCTTGCGCTGTCCGGCGCTGCTCCTCCCCGCTCAAGCCAGTCGCCTTGCGCTCTGGGCCGCAAGCGGCCTGCTGGCTTGGGCGAGGCTTCTCGCGCATTCGGGTGAAGTGCAACGCCCGCCGGGGCGGGATGGATGGGCAAGGTGGTCAAAAGGCAGGGCAGGGCCAGACGGTGCAGCGGCGCTGGCGGAGCCGCTGGCCGTCTTCAGCTCTTATTGCCGCCCGTGTCTGCCGCCGCCGTGGGCATCACACCCGGTTGGCCGCGCGTTTTCCACAGCGACACCAGCACGCCACCGGCGATCAGCCCCAGCGTCACGCCCAGGCTGACCAGCGAGGGAATCTTGCCCACCAGATTGACCAGAAAGATCTTGCCGCCAATGAACACCAGCACCAGTGCCAGCGCGTATTTCAGGTACACGAAGCGGTGCACCATGGCGGCCAGCGCAAAGTACAGCGCACGCAGCCCCAGGATGGCAAAGATGTTGCTGGTGTAGACGATGAACGGGTCGGTGGTGATGGCAAAGATGGCCGGCACCGAGTCCACGGCAAAAATCAGGTCGGCAATCTCCACCATGCACAGCGCCAGAAACAGCGGCGTGGCCCAGACCACCAGGCCCTTCTTGTCGGCTTCGGTCGGGTGCGGTGCGCGCACAAAAAACGCGTTGCCGTGCAATGCTGGCGTCACGCGCATATGGCGCTGCAGCCAGCGCAGCAGCGGGTTGGCGGCCAGGTCGGGGGCGTGGTCGGCGGACATGGTCAGCATCTTGATGCCGGTGAACACCAGAAAAGCGCCAAAAATGTAGAGCACCCAGTCGAACTGCGTCACCAGCGCCGCGCCCAGGCCGATCATCAGCGCACGCAGCACGATGACGCCCAGAATGCCCCAGAACAGCACCCGGTGCTGGTACTGGCGCGGGATGGCGAAGAACGAAAAAATCATGGCGATGACAAACACGTTGTCCATCGACAGCGACTTTTCAATCATGAAGCCGGTGAAGTAGTCGATGCCACTTTGCGCGCCCAGCTGCCACCACAGCCAGGCACCAAACAGCGTGGCCGCGCTGATGTAGCCGCCCGACAGCCACAGGCTTTCGCGGATGCCGATTTCGTGGTCGTCGCGGTGCAGCACGCCCAGGTCAAAGGCCAGCAGCGCCACCACCACACCGACAAACACCAGCCACAGCCAGGTGGCCTGGCCCAGAAAAGGAGAAAGAAAAAATTCGGTCATGGCTCGCTCAGGGTTGGATTGCAGGGGTATCGGGACATTGAAAAAAACAGCAGCAAGACAGGACAGAGCACGGCACGGACACGGAGGGCGCCAGAGGGCACGGGTCTGCGCACCGCTTTCAAAGCCGCCAGTGCTGCGCCAGCCGCACCGCCAGGCGCTCCTCGGCGGGCGACCAGTGACCGTCGGCCTGCGCCACCTGCCGGCACAGGGCCAGCGTGGTGGCGCGCAAGGCCGGGTCGCGCACCTCGTCCAGCAGGGCGCACAGGGTCTGGTTGTCCATCTGGCAGGTGCTGCCCCACTGCGGGTAGGCATGGGTCTGCAGGTCTTCCGCCAGGCCGCGCAGCACCGCCTGCAGTGCGCCGGGCGCCAGCTGCAGCTGCGCGGTGGCGTGCAGCGCATCGAGCGCCTGCATTTCGCTGCGGCAGACATGGCCATCGGCCAGAACCATCAAGGCCACGATGCGGGCTGCGGCCTCTGGGCTGTCGGGGGAATAGGTGCGCATGGGAATCTCCTGGAAAAAAAGTGGCAATGGAGCGACTCTAAAAGCGCCAAGCCTTCAGGAAAATCAGAAAATGACCGCTGTCACTTCGAATAAACCGAAGTGTCCGGAATGTCCGGAATGTCCGGAACGTTTGGAAAACTGGAAACCATGAACTACAAGCACCTGCACTACTTCTGGACGGTGCTCAACGCCGGCGGCATCGTGCGTGCCAGCGAGCAGCTGCACCTGACACCGCAAACGCTCAGCGGCCAGATCAAGCAGCTCGAACAGCGCCTGGGCCAGCCGCTGCTGCGCAAGGCCGGGCGCGGTGTCGAACCCACCGACGCGGGCCGGCTGGTGATGCGCTATGCCGATGAAATCTTTGCGCTGGGCGCCGCGCTGCAGGACGCGCTGGCCAGCGGGCGCGACCCGCGCCGCGCCGCGCTGCTGCGCGTGGGCATTGCCGATGCGCTGCCCAAGGCGATTGCCTTCCATGTGCTCGAACCCGCCATGGCGCTGCCCGAGCCTCCGCAGTTGGTCTGCCACGAGGGCGGACTGGCGTCGCTGCTGGGCGAACTGGCGGTGCACCGGCTGGACCTGGTGCTGTCGGACGTGCCGGCGCCCGCGCGCCTGAGCGTGAGGGTCTACACGCACCTGCTGGGGCGCACCGGCATTGCGTTTTTTGCCGCGCCCAAACTGCTCAAGGCGGCCGGCCTGACGGTGCGGCGGGCGCAGGCCGGTTTTCCGGCCTGCCTGGCGCAGCTGCCGCTGCTGCTGCCCACCAGCGCATCGGCCCTGCGCGCCCGGCTGGACGCCTGGCTGCGCCAGCAGGCCAT
>JAGOCN010000294.1 GCA_017998735.1 Giesbergeria sp. | reverse complement strand
TTTGCCTGGCTGTTTGGGTGCTTATTGGCTGGCCGAATTGTCCTGTCCAATGGACTGGACCATTGGATTTTTTTAATCTTTCACCGTACCAGCATTGCCCACGCAGGCAGTCTGCATTTTCTGCCGCATTCATGGCAGTCCAGATTTCGCATTTTGGTGCACCGGTAAAAAATCCCTTGGGTACGAGCGCATCCGCAAAACTGCTGCCGCGCCCTGGCGCATTCTTGCCCTGTCCCGCCTGCAGCCCTTTTGTGCAAAACATTGAATTCTGCTATTAAAAAAGGAGCTGCTGGCGCAGTCTGCATATGCGCTGGGGGCTATTTTGACCAAAAAATCCAGGCGGGAGAATGAATCGGCACTGTGCCGGCACCCAACCCTCTGCGTCCAGCCAGCGTGCAACCGCTCTGGGCTCCATGTTCCGGTGTGCATTGCCAAAGGGGCTGCTGCCATCGGCCAGCCGGTCTGTCAGCTGCCGGATTGCAGCTGCGCCCGCACGCGCTCGAACACGCGCCAGAACGCTGCGTCCTGCGTGGTGGTGAAGTTGGTGCGCATCAGCGTGCAGGGCTGGCGGCTGGCGTGGAACAGGGCGCCAGGCGCCAGCAGGTAGCCCTCGTCCAGCATGCGCTGGGCCAGCCGGTCGGTGTCCACCCCGGTGTCCAGCCAGCCAAACATGCCAGCGGGCTCGGCTGCCAGCGTGCAGCCTGCGTCCAGCGCCAGCTGCACGCTGCGCGCGCGTGCCTGGGCCAGGCGCTGGCGCAGGCGCTCGGCATGGCGGCGCAGCTGGCCCTGCTCCATGCACAGCGCCAGCGCCTTTTCCAGCAGCGACGGCGTGGTCAGCGTGGACAGCAGCTTGGTGTCCAGCAGGCGCTCGACCAGCGCGGGCGGCGCGGCCAGGTAGCCCACGCGCCAGTTGGGCGCCAGCACCTTGGCAAAGCCGCTGACGTAGATGGTGCGGCGCAGGCCGTCCAGCACCGTCAGGCGCGTGGCGTGGTCGGGCGCCAGGTGGCTGTAGGTGTCGTCTTCAACGATGTGAAAGCCATGGCGCTCGGCCAGCTGCAGCACCTGGTGCGCGCTGCCCGGGCTCAAACAGTGGCCGGTGGGGTTGTGCAGCACGCTGACGCTGACAAACAGTTTGGGCGCATGCACCTCGCAGTAGCGCGCCATGACCGCCAGGTCGGGGCCATCGGCGCCGCGTGGCACCGGCAGCACGCGCATGCCCAGCGCGGCCAGGCGGGCAAATTCAATCGACCAGCCGGGCTCTTCCACCATCACCGTGTCGCCCGCCCTGAGCAGCGTGCGGCTGACGATGTCGAGCGCGTGCGTGGCGCCCACGGTGGTGATGACCTGCCCGGGCTGCACCGGCAGGTTCAGCTCGGACAGCCGGCGCGCCAGCACCTGGCGCAGGCCGGGGTCGCCCAGCGGGTCGCCGTAGCTGAGCGACGCGCCCTGCAGCGCGCTGCTGGCCGCCACCTTGCGCACCGCTGCCGGCAGAAAGCGCGCCTCTTCCAGCCACTGCGGCGGAAACACCCCCGCGCCGGGCTGCGGCTTGCCGGACGCGGGCTGGAACATGCCGCGGATCAGCGTGGCGGCGTTGATGGGCGCGTCCGGGCTTGCGCGTGGCCCCACGGGCGCGGGCACCGGCACGCCTTCGACGGCTGCGTTTTCCATGGCTATCAGCGCTTGCCCGGCCAGGGCCGAAGGCATTTTTTGACCTGCATCGCGCACGTAAAAACCGCGCTGGCGGCGCGCTTCCACCAGGCCCTGCGCCAGCAGCTGGTCGTAGGCCGCCACCACGGTGTAGGGGCTGACCCCGTGCTGGCGCGCACATTCACGCACCGACGGCAGGCGCGCCCCGGCCGGCAGCAGCCGCGCACGGATGCGTTCGGCAAAACGCTCGGCCAGTTGCTCGGTCAGGGTGCGGTGGGCGGTGCGGGACAGCATGGCAAGGGTGGTCAAGAAAAGGAGAGGACAACGAAAGGGCAGCAGCGCAATGCACTGCCCTGGAACACCCAGGCCGCAGGCTGTTCAGTGCGCCAAAGGGTGCGCCGGCCGGTGTGCCTGTGCAGCCACCAGCACAGTTTGCGCCCTTGTCCCGGTGACTGTACCGGCACTGTAATGGAATCACTTCTACAGTGGGCTGGCGTTTCTGCCGGTCTTGCTGCCGTTCTGCTGCCGGTTGCGCGACCCGGTTTTTTGCCCGCCATTGCCTCTTTCGCCCTGCCTTCCAAACCCTGCGCCTTTGCCTGCCCTTCCATGCCCCTTGCCGAATTCACCGCCCTGCTGTTTCTGGCCACGGCCATGAGCTTCACGCCCGGCCCGAACACCACGCTGTCGACCGCGCTGGCGGCCAACCGGGGACTGCGCCCGGCGATGCGCTTTGTCTGTTCGGTGCCGGTGGGCTGGTCGGCGCTGCTGCTGCTGTGCGCCGGTGGCGTGGGCGCGGTGGTGGTGGCGGTGCCGGCGCTGCGCTGGGGCATCAAGGCGGTGGGCATTGGCTACCTGCTGTGGCTGGCCTGGAAGCTTAGCCGCAGCAGCCATTTGGGCGAGGCAGATGCAGCGCGCATGGACATCGGCTTCTGGCAGGGCGCGGCGCTGCAGTTCGTCAACATCAAGGCCTGGCTGCTGGCGCTGACCATCGTGGCCGGCTGGGTGGCGGGGCACAGCAACAGCCTGCAGCGCCTGGCCATCGTGCTGCCGGTGATGGTGTTTTTTGCCTTCACCAGCAACTTCACCTATGCGGCCACCGGCGCGCTGCTGCGCCACTGGCTGGCGCAGGGCGCGCGCCTGCGGTGGTTCAACCGCGCCATGGCGCTGGTGCTGGTGGCGACGGCCGCCTGGATGGCGCTGGCCTGAGCGACTTTTTCCTTCAGATGGTGCTTTTGCTTCTTTTTCCTTGCCCTTCTCGTCCTCCGCATCCTTTCTCACCCTTTCCACCCCTGCAGCGCACCCTTGCGCCTTGCAGTTTTCCACGGTAAAGCCCCATGCACCGCCCTGCCAGCCTGTTGCCGACCGCCCCTGCCGCCGCACCCCGCACCGCCGCCGAAGCACGCGGCCTGGCGCTGGGCCTGCTGGGCGTGGTGATCTTTGCCGCCACGCTGCCGATGACGCGGCTGGCGGTGGGCACGCCCGAGGCGCCGGGCATGTCGGGCGTGTTTGTTGCCATGGCGCGTGCCGTGGTGGCGGGCGCGCTGTCGGCGCTCTTGCTGCTGGCGCAGCGTGCGCCCTGGCCGCAGCGCGGCGACGGGTGGCCGCTGGCGCTCACGGCGCTGGGCGTGGTGTTTGGTTTTCCGCTGCTGACCTCGTTGGCCATGCGCCATGTGGGCGCCGTGCATGCCAGCGTGCTGGTCGGCGTGCTGCCCCTGGCCACCGCCGCCGTGGGCGCGCTCTTGCACCGCCAGCGCCCGTCCGCCGGTTTCTGGGCCTGCGCGCTGCTGGGCACCGGGCTGGTGGTGCTGTTTGCGCTGCTGAGCGCGGGCGGCGGCGGCAGCAGGCTGGCGCTGCACCCGGCCGACCTGCTGCTGCTGGCCGCCATGCTCTGCGGCGCGGTGGGCTATGCCTATGGCGGCCAGCTGGC
>JAGOCN010000293.1 GCA_017998735.1 Giesbergeria sp. | reverse complement strand
GCCCAGGCGGTCAGGCGCGCTGCCGGCTGCGGAAACAGCTTCAAGGTGGCGGCGGTGATGATGCCCAGCGTGCCTTCGCTGCCAATGAGCAGGTTGCGCAGGTCGTAGCCGGTGTTGTCCTTGCGCAAGCCCTTGAGCCCGTTCCAGATGTCGCCCTGCGCCGTCACCACTTCCAGCCCCAGACAAAGGTCGCGCGTGTTGCCATAGCGCACCACCTGCGTGCCGCCGGCGTTGGTGCCCAGGTTGCCGCCGATGGTGCAGCTGCCCTCGGCCGCCAGCGACAGCGGAAACAGCAATCCGGCCTGCGCAGCGGCGGTCTGCACGTTTTGCAGAATGCAGCCGGCCTCGACCGTGATGGTCAGGTTGTCCGGGTCCAGTGCGCGCACCGCGTTCATGCGCGACAGGCTCAGCACCACCTCGCGCCCCGAGGTGTCGGGCGTGGAGCCGACCGACAGCCCGGTGTTGCCGCCCTGCGGCACGATGGGCGCGCCGGCGGCAGCGCAGGCGCGCACCACGGCGGCCACTTCCTGCACGCTGGCCGGGCGCACCACGGCGCGCGCCTTGCCGCGCATGCGCCGGCGCCAGTCCTGCTCGTAGGCGCTCAGGTCGCCCTCGGTCAGCACCTGCTGCGCGCCGACGGTGCGGCGCAGGGTTTCAATCAGATCATCGGGCGGGGTGTGGTCGGGCATGGGCGGTTCTCATCGGGCCGGAGCGCCCGTGCGGTAAATCGGTAATGCGGCAATGCGGCAATGCGGTAATGCAGCAAAGGCCTTCAGACGAGGCCTGCAGCAAAGCCCTCAAGGGGCAGCGGGCAGCGGGTGCGGGTGCGCCTTGGCACTCTTGAGGCGCAGGCGGATGTGCAGCGTGCAGGCAATGAACAGCACCAGGCACAGCAGCACTTCGATCAGCGCCAGCCAGTTGCCCGGCGGGCGGTCGCTCCAGGCGCGCACGCAGCCTTCGGTGAAGTACAGCCACACCAGCAGGCTGACCCAGCGGTAGGTGTACATGCGGTTTTTCAAAAAACCCGCCAGCGGAATGCACAGCGGCAGGGCTTTCAGCGCCAGCCACGAGCCGCCCGGCCGCAGCGGCGCCAGAAACAGCTCCCACGCCAGGCACAGCGCAATCAGCGCCAGCAGGCTGGCCACCGCCACACGGCGCGAGGCGTCCACCATCGGGGCCGCAAGCGGCAGGTCGCCGGCAGAGGCGGAAGGCGGGGAAAAGGTGGGTTTGGGCATGGCGGTGGCATCATAACGAGCATGCGCTTTTCCCTACCGCCAGTGGTGCAGCCCGCCCGCCAGCTGCTGGCCGAACTCTCGGATTTTCCCTGGCAGGTGACGGCGCGCACCTTGCTTGCGCGCTTTCGCGCCGACCACCTGGGGCTGACGGCCAGCAGCCTGACGTTCACCACCGTGGTGGCGATGGTGCCGTTTTTTACCGTGGCGCTGGCGGTGTTCACCGCGTTTCCGCTGTTTGCCGAGCTGCAGGTGGGGCTGCAGCGCTGGCTGGTGCGCAGCCTGGTGCCCGAGACCATTGCCCGCCAGGTGCTGGGGTATCTGACGCAGTTTGCCGCCCAGGCCAGCGGGCTGGGCGCCATCGGCTTCACGGTTTTGCTGGTGACCGCGCTGGCGCTCATCCTGACGGTGGACCGCACGCTCAACCACATCTGGCGCGTGCGCCAGCTGCGCCCGCTGGGCCAGCGGGTGCTGATCTACTGGACCGCCATCAGCCTGGGGCCGCTGCTGCTGGGCGCCAGCCTGGCGCTGACGTCCTACCTGGCAGCGCAGTCGCGCGGGCTGGTGCAGGGGGTGCCGGGGGGCGTGCAGCTGCTGTTTGACACCCTCGAATTTCTGACGCTGGCGTCGGGCATGACCTTGCTGTACCGCTACGTCCCCAACACGCCGGTCAAATGGCGCCATGCCTGGACGGGCGGCCTGTTTGTCGCGGCCGGCATTGAAATTGCCAAGCGGGTGCTGGCGCTGTACCTGGCCAATGTGCCGACCTATTCGGTGCTGTACGGTGCCTTTGCCACGCTGCCGATCCTGCTGGTGTGGATGTACGTGGCCTGGGTGATCGTGCTGCTGGGCGCGGTGGTGTCGGCCTACCTGCCCAGCCTGCTGGCCGGGGTCGAACGCCATGCCAGCGGGCCGGGCTGGTCGTTTCAGCTGGCGGTCGAGGTGCTGCAGGCATTGCACGCGGCGCGCAGCACCCCGGCCAAGGGCCTGCGCGTGGCCGGTCTGGCGCAAAAGATGCGCGTCGATGCACTGGCGCTGCGGCCGGCCCTGGTCACGCTGGAAGCCCTGGACTGGATCGGCGCGGTCAACGACGCCTACGACGCCGGCGGCAGCGGCGCCGCGCCGGGCTCGCGCTACCTGCTGCTGGTGGACCCGGCCACCACCCCGCTGGCGCCGCTGCTGCAGCACCTGCTGGTGGCGCGCGAACAGAACCTGCAGCCGTTCTGGGAGCACGCGCACCTGGACCAGCTGCACCTGGCCGATGTGTTGCTATCAAAAAAGGAGCTGCCAGCGCAGGCTGTACCTGCGCTGGAGGGCTAAAAGGCCTGAAGTCTTAAGACCTGGATGGTGCCACGGTTTTGCCCCTTCCCCCTCTGGGGGAAGGCCGGGATGGGGGCCAGCAGCGCTGGAACAAAGAGCCACTTTTATGGTGCCCAGCTTTCAGCCAGCCAGCCAGCCAGCCAGCCAGCCAGCCAGCCAATCACGATGCCAGAAAATCCCGCAGTGCGTCCAGCGTTTCGCCCGGTGCCTCGGTCATCTGGTGGTGGCCGCAGGGCAGCTGCACCACCTGCACGGTTTTGCCAGCGGCCTGCGCAACTTTGATTAGCAACTGTGCAGCACGCGGTGGGGTCATCTGGTCCTGCGCGCCAAGCGCAAACAGCACCGGGCACTGCACGGCGCGGATGGCGTCTTCGCCGCCCGCATAGCTGTTGCAGGCCATGAAGCCGCAGTGCAGCAGGTTGGTCTGCGCATTGCTGGCCAGCACCCGCCGGCCCAATGCCATGCCGGCGCCAAACACCCAGCTGCCCACGCCGCTGGGCGGTGCCAGC
The DNA here is from genome assembly GCA_017998735.1 of Giesbergeria sp. Lineage (GTDB taxonomy): Bacteria > Pseudomonadota > Gammaproteobacteria > Burkholderiales > Burkholderiaceae_C > Simplicispira. Next base: position 521 of record JAGOCN010000293.1, on the reverse strand, counting down.
GTGCTGCGCGAGAAAACGTTCACCGTGCGAATGGCATCCTGCGGCGTGTCCAGCGCGCTTTGCAGCAGCGCGGGCGACACCGGCATCGGAAACGCCGTGCCGACCAGCGCCAGGTGGCTGGCACGCTCGCCCAGCTGCGCTGCGGCCTGCAGCGCAATCAGGCTGCCCCAGCTGTGGCCGATGAGCGCGGCGCGCGGCGCGCCCACGGCGTCCAGCAGGGCAACGACAAAGTCGGCGGCGGCCTCCACGCTGGCCGGGGCGTCGCCCGCGCTTTTGCAGTGGCCCGGCAGGTCCACCGCCAGCACGTTCCAGCCGTGGTGCGCCAGGTAGCGGCTTTGCAGCGCCCACACGCTGTGGTCGCACAGCACGCCGTGAACGAACACGGCGGTGGGCAGTTCGGGGCGCCAGGGCTGGCCGCCGGTGTAGGCATAGGTGCGGTGTCCTAGAACGTCAATCAGCATGGCGGTGCAACCCTTTCAGCAAGTCCGGATCGGGGGGTGGCCTGTCTGGCCGGGGGGTTT
>JAGOCN010000292.1 GCA_017998735.1 Giesbergeria sp. | reverse complement strand
CTTCACGGGTGGCACGGTGCACATCGTGATCAACAACCAGATCGGTTTCACCACCTCCGACCCGCGCGACAGCCGCTCGACGATGTACTGCACCGACGTGGTCAAGATGATCGAGTCGCCCGTGCTGCACGTCAACGGCGACGATCCCGAAGCCGTGGCGCTGGCGATGCAGCTGGCGCTGGAATTTCGCATGGAATTCCGCAAGGACGTGGTGCTGGACATCATCTGCTTTCGCAAGCTGGGCCACAACGAGCAGGACACCCCCATGCTCACCCAGCCACTGATGTACAAGAAGATTGCCGCGCACCCCGGCACGCGCAGGCTGTACGCCGACCGGCTGGCCGCGCAGGGCCTGGGCGAGACGCTGGGCGACGACATGGCCAAGGCCTTTCGCGCTGCCATGGACGAGGGCAAGCACACGGTCGACCCGGTGCTGACCGACTTCAAGCGCAAGTACGCGGTCGACTGGAGCCCGTTTCTGAACAAGAAGTGGACCGATGCCGCCGACACCGCCATTCCGCTGGCAGAGTGGAAGCGGCTGGCCGAAAAGATCACCACCATCCCCGACAGCGTCACCCCGCACCAGCTGGTCAAGAAGGTCTATGACGACCGCGCTGCCATGGGACGGGGCGAAATTCCGGTGGACTGGGGCATGGGCGAACACATGGCGTTTGCCTCGCTGGTGGCCAGTGGTTTTCCGGTGCGCCTGTCGGGCGAAGACTGTGGCCGGGGCACCTTCACGCACCGCCACTCCGTCATCCATGACCAGAAGCGCGAAAAGTTCGACGAAGGCACCTATGTGCCACTGCAGAACGTGGCCGACAATCAGGCGCCGTTCGTCGTCATCGACTCCATCCTGTCGGAAGAAGCGGTGCTGGCGTTCGAATACGGCTATGCCTCCAACGACCCGAACACGCTGGTGATCTGGGAGGCGCAGTTTGGCGACTTTGCCAATGGCGCGCAGGTGGTCATCGACCAGTTCATCGCCTCCGGCGAAGTCAAGTGGGGCCGCATCAATGGCCTGGCGCTGATGCTGCCGCACGGCTACGAGGGCCAGGGCCCGGAGCACAGCTCGGCGCGCCTGGAGCGCTTCATGCAGCTGTCGGCCGACACCAACATGCAGGTGGTCCAGCCCACCACGGCCAGCCAGATATTCCATGTGCTGCGCCGCCAGATGGTGCGCGACCTGAGGAAGCCGCTGATCATCATGACGCCCAAATCGCTGCTGCGAAACAAGGACGCGGCGTCCCCCCTGTCCGAGTTCACCAAGGGCGGTTTCCAGACGGTGATTCCGGAGCAGAACCCGGACGTGGTGCGCAACGCCTCCAAGGTCAAGCGCATCGTCGCCTGCTCGGGCAAGGTGTACTACGACCTGGTGAAAAAACGCACCGAGAACGAAGACAACAGCGTGGCCATCATCCGCGTCGAGCAGCTCTACCCGTTCCCGCACAAGGCCTTCAGCGCCGAACTCAAGCGCTATCCCCAGGCCACCGAAGTGGTGTGGTGCCAGGACGAACCGCAGAACCAGGGCGCCTGGTTCTTCGTGCAGCATTACATCTACGAGAACCTGCGCGATGGCCAAAGGCTCAGCTACTCCGGGCGCGCCGCGTCTGCCTCGCCTGCCGTGGGCTATTCGCACCTGCACCAGGAACAGCAGAAGTCGCTGGTCGAAGACGCTTTCGGCAAGCCCAAGGGATTTGTCCTGACCAAGTAAGGCCGGCACCCCGAACCCAGAGCAAAAATTTCCTTTCGAAAGAACCCAAATGGCTATCGTAGAAGTCAAAGTCCCAGAGCTGTCCGAATCGGTCGCCGAGGCGTCCATGCTGACGTGGAAGAAAAAGGCCGGTGAAGCCGTGGCCATCGATGAAATCCTGATTGAAATCGAAACCGACAAGGTGGTGCTGGAAGTGCCAGCGCCGTCGGCCGGGGTCATGGCGGAAATCGTCCAGGGCGACGGCGCCACGGTCACGTCCGGCCAGGTCATTGCGCGCATTGATTCCGAAGGCGTGGCCAGTGCGTCTGCTGCTGCGCCAGCGGCACCTGCCGCCGCACCTGCCGCAGCGCCAGCGTCTGCTCCAGCCCCGGGGGCTGCAGGCGGTGCGCGCTCGGACGTGGCCATGCCGGCTGCGGCCAAGCTGCTGGCAGAAAACAACATGGCAGTGTCGTCCGTGGCCGGCACCGGCAAGGACGGCCGCGTCACCAAGGGCGATGTGCTGGGCGCTGTGGCGGCTGGCGGTGCTGCAAAATCTGTAGCTGCCAGCGCAATACCCACGGGCGTTCCAACCAAGTTGCTGCCCCAGGTTGCCATGCCGCCTGCTGCGCAGGACCTGGGTGACCGCCCCGAGCAGCGCGTGCCCATGAGCCGCTTGCGCGCCCGGGTGGCCGAGCGCCTGCTGCAGTCGCAGGCCAGCAACGCCATCCTGACCACTTTCAACGAAGTGAACATGGCGCCCGTGATGGAAATGCGCAAGAGGTTCCAGGACAGCTTCACCAAGGAGCATGGCGTCAAGCTTGGCTTCATGTCGTTTTTTGTGAAGGCGGCAGTGCATGCGCTCAAGAAGTACCCGGTCATCAATGCCAGCGTGGACGGCAGCGACATCGTCTACCACGGCTACTTTGACATCGGCATTGCCGTGGGCAGCCCGCGCGGTCTGGTGGTGCCGATCTTGCGCAACGCCGACCAGATGGGCTTTGCCGACATTGAAAAGAAGATTGCCGAGTTTGGCAGCAAGGCCGCTGCAGGCAAGCTGGGCATCGAGGACATGACCGGCGGCACCTTCTCCATCAGCAACGGCGGCACCTTCGGCTCGATGATGTCCACGCCGATCATCAACCCGCCGCAGTCGGCCATCCTGGGCGTGCACGCCACCAAGGACCGCGCCGTGGTTGAAAACGGCCAGGTGGTGGTGCGCCCGATGAACTACCTTGCCATGTCGTACGACCACCGCATCATTGACGGCCGCGAAGCCGTGCTGGGCCTGGTGGCCATGAAGGACGCGCTGGAAGACCCGTCGCGCCTGCTGTTCGACCTCTGAGCGCCAAGGCTGGCAAACCCACCCGTGCGGCGCGGCCCCTGGCCCGGCCGGGGTGGGTTTTTTTGACAATGGATTGGGTGAAATTCTTATGAGCAAACAATTTGACGTGGTGGTGATCGGCGCCGGCCCCGGTGGCTACATTGCCGCCATCCGGGCAGCGCAGCTGGGCATGAACGTGGCCTGCATCGACGAGTGGAGCAACGCCAGCGGCGGCCCCGCGCCGGGCGGCACCTGCACCAACGTGGGCTGCATTCCGTCCAAGGCGCTCTTGCAGTCGTCGGAAAACTTCGAGCAGCTCAACCACCACTTTGCCGAGCACGGCATCACCGCCAGCGACGTGAAGATGGACGTCGGCACCATGGTGGGCCGCAAGGACGCCGTGGTGAAACAGAACAACGACGGCATCCTGTACCTGCTGAAGAAAAACAAGGTCAGCTTTTTCCATGGCCGGGGCGCCTTTGCCAAGGCTGCCGACGGTGGCTATGAAATCAGCGTGACCGGCAAGGCGCCCGAAACGCTGGTGGCCAAGCAGGTCATCGTCGCCACCGGCT
>JAGOCN010000291.1 GCA_017998735.1 Giesbergeria sp. | reverse complement strand
GCCACCGCCCAACTGGGACGCGGGCTTTGAATTCACCGGCAACGGCGGCGCGGGCATGGGCGGCGATGCGGGCGAATACAGCGACTTTTTCGAGCAGCTGTTTGGCCGCGCGGCGCGTGCCCAGCGCGGCGGCGGTGCCAGCGGGCGCGGCAGCGCCGGTTTTGGCGCTGACATGCCGCAGCGCGGCGAAGACCACCACGCCAAGATCGAGCTTGATCTGCTCGACGCCTACCAGGGCAGCGAGCGCACCATCACGCTGCGCGGCGCGCACCTGGACGCCCAGGGCCAGGTGGCGCACGACGAGCGCAGCCTGCAGGTGAAGATTCCGAAGGGGGTGCGCGCCGGCCAGCTGATCCGGTTGGTGGGCCAGGGCAGCCCGGGCAGTGGCGGCGCGCCGGCCGGCAACCTGTTTCTGGAAGTGCACTTCACGCCTGATGCGCGCTGGCGCGTGGAAGGTGCCGACGTGTACCAGCAGCTGCCCTTGGCCCCCTGGGAAGCCGCGCTGGGCGCCAGCGTCGAGGTGGACACGCCCACCGGCACGGTGGAAGTGACGGTGCCGGCGCATTCGCGGCCGGGCCGCAAGCTGCGCCTGAAGGGGCGCGGCATTCCGTCGGCCACACCGGGCGACCTGTACCTGGAGCTGGACATTGCCCAGCCCGCCGCCGACAGCGACAGCGCGCGCGCCGCCTATGCCGCGCTGGCCAAGGCCTTTCCCACCTTCAACCCGCGCCAGGCGCGCACCGGCCAAGGAGCCTGACCATGACGCCGCATGCTTTTCAACTGCCCGTGCAGATGGGCGAACTGCTGGACGACCGCCACCCGCTGTCGCTGGAAGACCTGGCCCGCGCCTGCCACCGTGCCCCCGAATGGGTGGTGGCGCGGGTCGAGGCCGGGGTGATCGAAGGCACCGCACCAAGCGGGGAACCGGCCCGCTGGCACTTCACCAGCACCACGCTGGTGCGGGCGCGCCGCATTGCCCAGCTCGAAGCCACCTTTGACGCCGACCCGCACCTGGCCGCCCTGGCCACCGACCTGATGGAAGAAGTGGCGCAATTGCGCCAGCGCCTGGCGCAGCTGGAAAGGCAGCCGCACCGGGGCCAGACCCAGTCCGACATGCCAACAAGGCAGTAGCCCGCTCCACTACAGGCGCCTGCATGCTGCCGCTGCGGCCGGGCCAGCGCCTGGCGGGTTGCAACAGCAGTTTTTTTCACACCCTCTTTTTTTCTCCAGTGCCACACCCCTTGCCCGAACCTTCTGCACACCTTCAGTGGAACAACGATACCGCGCGCAGCCATGTCTCGCGCAATGTCTATGGGCTGCGCGTGCTGGGCATGGGGCTGGGCGGGCTGCTGGTGGCCAGCGTGCTGCACGACCTGAAGGCGCCGACGCTGCACTGGGCGGTGTGGGTTTTTTGCATCGTGCTGTGGCCCCATGGGGCGCGGCTGCTGTCGTGGCTCAGTGCCGACCCCTTCGGCACCGAAAAACGCAACCTGCTGATCGACTCGGCCATCGTCGGCATGCTGGTGCCGCTGATGCAGTTCAACCTGCTGGCCAGCGTGGTGCTGGTGGCCACCACCACATCGGACAAGTTCAGCACCGGCATCCGGCGCCTGTGGCTGCATTCGCTGCTGGCCCTGCTGGCCGCCGGGGTGCTGGCCACCCTGCTGCTGCTGCCCCTGCCAGTGCTGGAAAGCTCTGCGCGCACCGTGGTGCTTGCGCTGCCGATCATCGTGGTGCACACCCTGGCGGTCAGCTTTGCCAGCTACCGGCTGATCCGCACCGTCTCCCAGCAAAACCGCCAACTGCAGGAAATGCGCCGCACGGATGCGCACACCGGCCTGCAGTCACGCGGGCACTGGCAGGAGCAGGCCGATGCCCTGCTGCGCCGCCACCATGCCAGCGGTGAACCCGCCTGCATGCTGATGATCGACATCGACCATTTCAAGCAGATCAACGACACCCATGGTCACACGGTGGGCGATGAGGTGATTGCGGCCGTGGGCAGGACCATTCGCAGCTGCGTGCGCGGCCCCGACTGCGCCGGGCGCTATGGCGGCGATGAATTTGCAGTGGTTTGCGGCAACACCCTGCCCGGCGAAGCCCTGGCCATTGCACAGCGCATTCGCCACAGCATCGAAGCACTGCGCCTGCCCGCCCTGGAGCAGCTGCGCCTGACCACCAGCATCGGCCTGGCCCCGGCCAAAGGCAGTCACCGCACCCTGCGCGACTGGCTGAACGACACCGACGCAGCGCTCTACCGCGCCAAGGACGGCGGGCGCAACCAGGTCTGGGAATCGCCTTCCACGCCAGCGCCGCTGCTGGCGGACGCCTGAGCAGCGCACAGCGCTACAGCCACTTGACCAGCAGGCTCAACACCAGGCTGAGCAATACCGTGCTGGCCAGCGGAATGAACCAGTCGCGGCCAAACAGCCGAAAGTGAAAGTCGCCCGGCAGCCGGCCCAGGCCCAGGCGGCGCAGCCAGGGCGTGAGGCCATTGATCAGCACCAGGGCCAGAAACACGACGATGAGCCAGCGCACCATGGGGATTGCTCGTGTGTTGCCTGCCGATTACAGGCGGTGCGAGCGGTCGCCATGGGCAAAGCCCAGCGCGTCCCACGGCTCGCCCTTGCACAGCGCCAGCACCTTGAAGAATTCGCCCATTTCGTGCTCCATGATCAATTTGGCCGCCAGCGTACGCCCGGCAAGCGCCAGCAGCTCCATTTTTGATAGCAGACCGCAGTTGATCAGAAAATGTGCCTGCGTGGTGTAGCCCAGCACGCTCCAGCCCTGGCCCTCGGGCAAAGGCTGGTCCTGCGCAGCCAGCGCCATGGCGGTGAAGTTGACATGCGCGGTGATGTCTTTCAGGCCCACGTCCAGCAGCGGGTTGTCGTCCGCGCGGTGCGCCCGGTGGCACATCACGGTGCCCATGTGGCGCTGCGGGTGGTAGTACTCGCCCTCGCCAAAACCGTAGTCGATGAAAAACGCCGCGCCGCGCCGCAGGCGGTCGCCCAGTGTCTGGATGAAGGCTTCGGCCTGCGGGTGGATTTCGGTCAGGTAGTCGTGCGGGCCTTCAATGTCCACGGGCGGGCGCAGGTCGGTCAGCCGGTCCTGCCAGGCAAAGCTGCCATCGCCTTCCACCACCACGCCGCGCTCGTGCCACAGGCCGTCCGCACTGCCACCGCGCCGTGCCAGCAACTGCACCGGCATGGCGTCCAGCACCTCGTTGCCGACCACGATGCCGTCCATGCGCTCGGGCAGCGCGTCCACCCACCGCACCCGGTCGGCAAATGGCGCCAGGCGCAGCTGCTGGCGTGCGCGCAGGCTGCCCGACAAATCGACGATGGTGTAGCGGCGCACCGGCGTGCCCAGGGCGTCGAGCGCGCTCAGCAGCTGCTCGGCCAGCGCGCCCGAGCCGGCGCCAAACTCCCAGACCTCGTCGGTGCCGGTGCGCGCCAGCGCCTCGGCCACCTGCGCCGCCAGCGTCTGGCCAAACACCGGCGTCAGCTCGGGCGCGGTGACAAAGTCGCTGCCCGACTGCGGCATGGCGCCAAACTTGGGCAGCGCACCGGCGTAGTAGCCCAGGCCCGGCGTGTACAGCGC
>JAGOCN010000031.1 GCA_017998735.1 Giesbergeria sp. | reverse complement strand
GCGTGTAGCTGGTGTACGGAAATGCGGGGTACAGCAGGCGCCCGTCGCGGGAGCGCCCGTGGTGCAGCGCACGCCAGAACTCGGCCTGCGTCCAGCGGCCCATGCCGGTGTCGGCATCGGCCGTCAGGTTGGTGCTGTAGACCACGCCAAACGGCGTTTCAATGGCACGCCCGCCCGCGTAAGGCGTGCCACCCGTTGCGGTGTGGCACTGCATGCAGTTGCCCACGCGGGCCAGGTAGGCACCGCGCTCGGCCGGCGTGCCGCCAGCCTGCTGCTGCGCTGGCGGCATCTCCGGCGACGAATCCACCAGCCGCTCGGCCCGGTACAGGTGCAGCACCACCATGGCCGCAAAGGCCAGTGCCCCCAGCAGCAGCAGGGCGACCAGCGCGCCCAGCAGGGCCAGCAGCCGCCCGCCGGCGCGGCGCACGGCCGGCAGCGGCGCGGCCACGGGCAAAGCCGTGGCCGAAGCTGTCGATGTCGGTGTGGACTTGGCAGTGCTCATGGCTGCGCTCCTGCTTTTGCCCGTGCGGGCACTGCAGTGGCGCCGGCTGCACCTACAGCTTTTGCGCCGTCGGCCTCGCTGGCCAGCGCCACGCCGCCGCAGCGCAGCGGCAGGGGTTCGGGCAGCGCAGCGGCCGGCGCGCCGCCAGCGGGCACCGGCTGCGCCGCCAGCCAGGCAGAAATCGCGCTGACCTCGGCGGGCGTGAGTTTTTGCGCCACCTGGCCCATGCAGTCGGGCGCCTGGGCGCGGCGCTGGCCGGTCTGCCAGGCGCCCAGCTGGGCATTGAGGTAGTCGCGCGGCAGGCCCAGCAGGCCCGGAATGGCCGGCTGCACGCCCGTCATGGCCTGGCCGTGGCACTGCACGCAGGCCGGCAACCGGCGCGCCGCGTCGCCCTGCTGCACCAGCAGGCGGCCGCGTTCCAGCACCTCGGGCGGTGCCTGCGGCGCGGGTGCGGGCGGGTACGGCACCTGCAGCGCGGCAAAGTGCAGGGCCATGTCGTGCAGGTAGCTGTCGGTCAGGTTTTCCAGCAGATAGCCCATCTGCGGGTAGCTGCGCCGGCCATCGCGAAAGTTCAGCAGCTGGTGGTACAGGTACTCGGCCGGCTTGCCGGCTATGCGCGGAAAGTACGCCAGCGGCGTGGCGCGCCCTTCCTTGCCATGGCAGGCGGTGCAGGCCAGCACGCGCGTGGACATGGCATCTGAAAGCCCGGCGCTGCTGGCCACGGCGCGCGGCGGTGCCAGCGGGGACGCCGCCAGCGCACCCACGCACAGGGCACTGCCCAGCAGCAGCGGCAAGGAACGGCGCAGTGTGCTGCGCAAAAAAGTAAACATGGATGGTTTTATTTTGGGCATGGCAACACCCAAGACTCTAGCGGGGTGCAAAAAACAATGCAGATGCACATGGCTGCTGCTTTCTGTCCCGCCCATCAAACGCTGCAAACGCTATGCCTATGCCATCAGCCGGCGCGGCTGCGCGGACTTGACATGGCCATGCTCAGGGTGTGCCACCAAGGCTGCGCAGTGCAGGCCGAAGCCCTGAACCAAGCCTGCAGCACCTTGCTGTTCCGTGCGACCTTTCACGACCAATCCAGAATCGCCCGCCAGCCAGCCAGCCACTGCAGTTAATTCATCATTTAATAGCTGCTCACCCTTGCCTGGCAAGCCTTAGAGTCCGATTTCATCAAATCATCTACCAGCCTCGCAAGGCTCCCATTCGCTCGGAAACCAGTGCTGCGTGCGGTTGACCAGCGCCACCAGCGACAGCATCACCGGCACCTCCACCAGCACGCCGACCACGGTGGCCAGCGCGGCGCCCGAGTTCAGGCCAAACAGCGAAATGGCCACCGCCACGGCCAGCTCGAAAAAGTTGGACGTACCGATCAGGCAGGCCGGCCCGGCCACGTTGTGCGGCAGCTTGAGCGCGCGTGCCGCCACCAGGCTGATGGCAAAAATGCCGTAGCTCTGCACGATGAGCGGCACGGCAATCATGGCAATCACCAGCGGCTTGGCGACGATGGTGCCGGCCTGAAAACCAAACAGCAGCACCACGGTGGCAATCAGCCCGGCAATCGACCACGGCTTGGTGCGCGCCACAAAGTCGGCCACGGCGTGGCCCGAGCGCCGCCGCAAAACGTGCCGCGTGGCGATGCCCGCCGCCAGCGGCAGCACCACGTACAGCACGGTGGAGAGCACCAGCGTCTCCCAGGGCACGGTGACATTGGTCACGCCCAGCAGAAAGGCGGCAATCGGCGCAAACGCCACCACCATGATCAGGTCGTTCACCGACACCTGCACCAGCGTGTAGTTGGCGTCGCCCTTGACCAGCTGGCTCCAGACAAACACCATGGCCGTACACGGCGCCACGCCCAGCAAAATCATGCCGGCGATGTATTCGCTGGCCGACTGCGGATCGACCCAGGGTGCGAACAGGTAGCGGAAAAACAGCACGCCCAGCGCCGCCATGGTGAAGGGCTTGATGAGCCAGTTGACCACCAGCGTCAGCACCAGGCCGCGCGGTTTTTGGCCCACGTCCTTCACGGCGGCCCAGTCGATCTGGACCATCATCGGGTAAATCATCACCCAGATGAACACCGCCACCACCAGGTTGACGTGCGCCACTTCCAGCGCGGCAATGGCCTGGAAGGCGCCGGGCGCCAGCAAACCCAGGCCCACGCCCAGCAAAATTCCCAACCCGACCCAGACGGTCAGGTAGCGTTCAAACAGACCCATGTCAGACCTCGGCAGAAGAAGTGTCGGCTCCCGCCAGTTGCAGCAGGCGCTGCACGCCGACCGGCTCCTCACTCAGCAGCGGCACGATGGCATGGCGCGTGGCGTGCTGCGTGGCCACAGCGTCAATCTCGCGCAGCTCGTTGCGCGCGCGCTGGCGCAACAGGGGCGAGGTGACGTGGGCCGCCGCCACGCTGTTGTTGATGACCCAGGCCCAGGGCTCGATGCCGGCGCGGCGCAGGTCGTCCTGCAGGTGCGCTGCCTCCAAAACCGGCGTGGTTTCGGCCAGCGCCACCAGCACCACCTTGGTCTGCTTCGGGTCTTGCAGCTGCATCAGGGGCGTGGTGAAGTGCACGCCGGTGCTGCCCATCTGGCGCACGGTGTCGCGGTGGTAGGCACCGGTGGCGTCCAGCAGCAGCAGCGTGTGGCCGGTGGGGGCCGTGTCCATCACGACAAACTTGCTGCCCGCCTCGCGGATCACGCGCGAGAAGGCCTGGAAGACAGCGATTTCTTCGGTGCAGGGCGAGCGCAGGTCTTCTTCCAGCAGCGCCCGGCCCGCCGCATCCAGCGTTGCGCCCTTGCTGTCCAAAACCTTCTGGCGGTAGCGCTCGGTGACTTCGTGCGGGTCGATGCGGCTGACCGTGAGGTTGTCCAGGGCGCCGCCCAGTGTCTCGACCAAATGCGCGGCGGGGTCAGAGGTGGTCAGGTGCACGGGCAAGCCCCGGTGCGCCAGTTCGACCGCCACCGCTGCGGCCAGCGTGGTTTTGCCCACGCCACCCTTGCCCATCAGCATGACCAGACCGTGGCCGTCGGCGGCAATGCGGTTGACCAGGGACGACAGGCTGGGCGCATCGATGGCTGCCTGGGGCAGCCCATCGGCGGCCACCGCCGCCTCCGGGGCGAGCGCTGTGGGCACCAGCAGTTGGCGCAAGGCATCCAGCCCGACCAAATTGAATGGCTTGAGCGCCACCACATCGATGGGCAGCGCCTGCAGGACTGGCGGCATGGCGCGCAGCACCGCCTGCTCGCGCCGGCAAATGGCGGCGGCCAGCGGGTCTTGCGCGGCTTCTTCGGGCGGGAAAACGCCGTTCACCACCAGATACTGCTGGCCCAGCCCGATGGCGCGCAGTTCGTCGTGCGTGCGCGCGGCCTCGCGCAGCGTGGACAACTGCGCGCGTGCCACCAGCACCAGCCGGGTGCGTGCGCCATCGGCCAGCGCCGCGACGGCTTGCTGGTATTGGCTGCGCTGCTTTTCCAGCCCGGCCAGCGGCCCCAGGCAGGAGGCATCACCCTTGCCGGCTTCCAGAAAACCGCTCCACGCGCCCGGCAATTGCAGCAGCCGGATGGTGTGGCCGGTGGGCGCAGTGTCAAAAATGATGTGCTCGTAGCGCGCATCCAGGCTGTCGTCGGTCAGCAGCGCGGTGAACTCGTCAAACGCGGCAATCTCGGTGGTGCAGGCGCCCGAGAGCTGCTCTTCAATGCCCTTGACCACGTCGTCGGGCAGCACGCCGCGCACCGGGCCGACGATGCGGTCGCGGTAGCCCTGGGCAGCAGCCTGGGGGTCAATCTCCAGCGCCCACAGGCGCGGCACTTCGGGGATGGCCGTGACCTGGTTGCCAATGGCCAAGCCAAACACCTGCCCGACGTTCGACGCCGGATCGGTGCTGACCAGCAGCACGCGCTGGCCCTGCGCGGCCAGTTGCATCGCCGTGGCGCAGGCCAGCGAGGTCTTGCCCACGCCACCTTTGCCGGTGAAAAAGAGAAAACGCGGTGCATTGTTGAGAAATTGCATGGGTACTTTCGTTATTTTTAGTGCTGTTTTACGCTGACCTGGCATGGCTGCCGGCAAGGCGCCCTTCCCCGCTGGTGGAGGGCTGGGGTGGGGGCTAGCGGCGCTGGAACCAGTGCAGCGCTGGCTTGCTGACAAACCTAGCAGCGTGCCAGTGCCGGCCCCCATCCCCCCCTTCCCCCAGCGGGGGAAGGGGCAAAACCGGCAGCCCGGTCAGCGCGAAAATGCTCTAGCAGCAGCTACCGCCCGAACAGCAGCCACTCTTGGCAGACTGCTCGGCAACGGGCTGCGCAATGCCGGCCCAGCGCGCCAGATCGCTGCGGCTGGGGTAGCGGCCGGCCAGCGCCACTTCGCCCGCCACCAGAGTGAGCGGCAGGGCTTCCTGGCCCGAACGCTGCAAAAAGCCTTTCACCAGCGCGTTTTCAGCAAACGCCAGGGGCTGCTGCGCCAGGTTGAAGCGCTCAATGTGGGCGCCGTTGTGGCGTGCCCAGTCGGCATCGGCCGAGAAATTGACGAGGCTCTGGTCCACGTCGGTGCCGCACACGCCGCTGCTGCAGCACAGGGCCGGGTCAAAAATCTGGATGGTGGTCATGGTGAAACTCCGGGGTTTTCAGTGGGAAGACAGGCCGCGCGCGGTGTCCTGCAACAGGTTTTTTTGCAGCTTTTCGGGCGGCAGGTTCAGCAGCAACTCCAGGCGGCGTTTGATGGCGTGCAGCGTCTGGCGGAAGGCCTCGCGCTTGACGGCGTCCGGCGCATCGCCCGCCGACGGGTCGGCATAGCCCCAGTGCGCGCTGGCCGGGTGACCGGGCCAGATCGGGCAGACCTCGCCCGCCGCGCTGTCGCACACGGTGATGATCAGGTCCATGTGTGGCGCGCCGGGGGCGGCGAATTCGTCCCAGCTCTTGCTGCGCAGGCCTTCGGTGGAAACGCCAGAGCGCTGCAGCACCTCCAGCGCCAGCGGGTGCGGCTGCTGCCCGGGCCGGGGGCTGCTGCCTGCCGACCATGCCTGCCATCGCTGTGTGGGCGCCTGGCGGCTGAGGTGGTTGAGCAGCGCCTCGGCCAGGATGCTGCGGGCGGAGTTGTGGGTGCAGAGAAACAGGACATTGCGCATGGCGTAAACCCATCAAGGGCGTGGTCAAAGAAACAGGGCGGGCACTGGGGCGGCATCAGGTGCAGTGGGTACAGGTCGCTAAAGCGCCAGGCGGCAGGCAGGCCTCGGGGTGGCCCGCGCAGCACTCGTCGGTCAAATACGCGATCAGGTCAACCATCAAGGCGATGTTGGCGCGGTAGCGCTGGTAGCGCCCTTCTTGCGTGGCGCTCAGCAGGCCGGCCTGGGTGAGCGCCTTCAGGTGGAACGACAAATTGGTGGCCGGCAGCCCCAGCGCAGCCGCGATCTCGCCGGCCACCAGGCCTTCGGGGCCCTGCTTGACGAGCAGGCGAAAGACATCCAGGCGCACGCCCGAAGCCAGCGATTCAAAAACGGCAGTGGCAGTGATTTTTTCCATACGGCAATTATTCAACAATAGTTGAATAATTGCATTGATTTTGGATAAAAACCCTTTGCAGCCATCAACAATATTTTTTGCTGGCTACCCGCGTTTGCACCATGAACACGTTCTCAGGGGCGGATGCCTTTTGACTGCGGTTTTTGCAGCACAGCCTCCAACCCGGAATAGATCAAGGCACTGGCTGGAAATCGATGAATCCGCGCTCCACATCGGTGCTGAGCAGCTGCACCCGCAGTTTTTGCCCCACGTCCACTTGCGGGCCGGCGCCGTCGAGTTTGCCTTCCACTGGCGGCGCGAGCGTGCGAATCCAGGTGCCCCGGCTGTTTCTGCCGGTGACGATGGCGTCAAACGTGTCACCCTCCTTGCCCTGCAGGAACAACGCGGCTTCCGATTTGCGCAGGCTGCGCTCGACCTTTCGGGCGGCGCTTTCCTGGCGGTTGCAGTGCTCGGCCAGGGTCTGCAGTTCGGCGGCGGTGTAGGGGGCAGGCTGGCCGGCCAGCACCGCCTTGACCAGCCGGTGGGCAATCAGGTCGGGGTAGCGGCGGTTGGGCGCAGTGGAATGGGCGTAGTCGCGGATCGCCAGGCCGAAGTGGCCGTAGTCTTCCACCGCCACGGTGCCCGAGTGGTCAATGGGCGCGCCGGGCGTTGCATCTTCAATCACATACTCGCCCGCACCCATAAGCTGCACGATGGTCAGCGACAGGTCGGGAAAGCGCAGCGGGTCGGCGGCGCGCCGGCGCTCCAGAAACACTTCCAGCGCTTTGGAATCGGGCGCGGCCGGCAGCGTTTCGCCGTATTTTTGTGCCACCTGCACCACCCGCGCCCAGCGCTCGGGCGAGCGCACCACGCGGCGCATTGCCAGCCCGCCCTTGCGCTCCAGAAACTGCGCGGTGCAGATGTTGGTGGCCACCATGAATTCCTGAATCAGCTGGCGTGCCCGGTTGTGCGCCTGCTGGTGGATGCCAACCACCTTTTCGCCCTCCACATCAGCGCGCGGCTGAAAGGTTTCAAACTCCAGCGCGCCCTGCGCGGTGCGCCGCTGGCGCAGCAGCTGGGCGCAGGCGTCTTGCAGGCGCAGTTGCGCGTCCAGCCCCGGCACGGCCTGCACGGCGGGCGGCAGCGGGCCTGTGCCCTCCAGCCACGCGGCCAGCGCGTCGTAGGCGAGTTTGGCGTGGTTGAGCACGCGGGCGCGGCAGATGCCAAAGCCGGTGACTTCGCCCTCGGCAGACACGGCCATCTCGGTGACGACGGCCAGCCGCTCCTGGCCGGCGCACAGCGAAGTGAGGTCGGTGGAAAGCCGCTCGGGCAGCATTGGAAAAATCCGCGCCGCCGTGTAGACCGAGGTGGTGTTGTGCTGCGCGTGCAAGTCAATCGCGCAGCCCTTGGGCACCAGCGCATCGACATCGGCAATCGCCACCCGCACGCTCCAGCCGCCGCCCTCGGTGGCCTCGCACACGCTCAGCTGGTCCAGGTCAAGGGAATCGTCGTCGTCAATCGAACACCAGAGCGCGCTGCGCTGGTCGCGGATGTCTGGCGCTGCGTCCTGCGCTGGCCCTGCAATCGCCGCCAGCTCGGCCAGCGCCTGTGCCGAGAAAGCCGGCGCCAGGCCGTGTTCCAGCATGGAGGCCACGGCCAGCCGCACCAGATCGCTGCGCCCCGCAACGGTAGCGGGTGCTGGCTGCGCAGGCGGGGAGGACAGGAATGCACCGGAACTTCGGTCGGGTGCGGCGCCGGACAGGGGGTTGTTTTCAAACATCCCGGGATGGTAGCTGTCGGGCAGCCGCTGCGGAAGCACTGCCTGGCAGCGCCAGTGCATGGTCCAGGTCAGGCCTGCGCCAGGGGTCTACATGCGTCATCACGTCCAGTACGCGGTGGCGCTGCAGCACCCGGGAGCGGGCGTTCACTGCAATCGTGTGGCCGGCCTCAACGTTCAGGCTGGCGTCTACCTCCAGATGTACGTCGACCACCACCATGTCGCCCATCTTGCGCGTGCGCAGGTCGTGGACGCCGCGCACGCCGGGCGTCTCGCGCAGCGTCTTGCGGATCGCCTGCACCTCATCGCTGTCGACCGCGCTGTCCATCAGGTCGTGCAGCGCAGTCCAGCCAAAGCGCCAGCCGGTGCGCGCAATCATCAAGCCCACCACCAGCGCGGCAATCGCGTCCAGGATGGTGTAGCCGGCCAGGTTGCCGGCAATGCCGATGCCCACCACCAGCGACGAAGCCGCGTCCGAGCGCGCGTGCCAGGCATTGGCCACCAGCATGCTCGACTTGACCCGCTTGGCGACCCGCAGCAGGTAGCGAAACAGCAGCTCTTTGAGCACCAGCGTGGCCAGCGCCACCCACAGCGCCACCACATGCACCTGCTGCAGGGCGCCGGGGTTTTGCACTTTGGTGACCGCCGACCAGACCATGCCCACGCCCACGCCCAGCAGCAGCAGCCCGAGCATCAGCGACGCCGCGGTTTCAAAGCGCTGGTGGCCGTAGGGGTGCTCGGCGTCGGGCGCCTTGGCCGCATGGTGGTTGGCAAACAGCACCACAAAGTCGGCCACCAGGTCGGAAAACGAGTGCAGACCGTCGGCAATCAGCGCCTGCGAGCGGGCCTCGATGCCGACCACCACCTGCAGCACCGACAGCACCAGGTTCACCCCCACGCTGACCCAGGTGCTGCGTGCGGCGGCGGCGGTGCGCTGCTGCGATGCCTGCGATGGGTGGGGCGAAGGGTGTTCAAAAACGGGTGGGGTCATGTCGGCGCCTCCGGACAGTGCATTTCTTCAACCAGGCGCAGACAGCATGCCATTGCTGCAGCGCCCTGGGGCCATCGGCTGCCACTGAGGCTGCGGGCCAGGCCAGGGCCGCTTGCACCTGCACGGGCAAGCACTCATCTTTTGATAGCTGCTGGCGCAGGCTGCGCCTGTGCTGGAGGCCGATTTGGCTTGAATTTTTCGTTGCCCGGTTTCAAGCCCAGGCTCTGTGCAGCAGACCGGCAGGGAGTTTTACGCGGGCGCCGGGCTGGGCATTGGTGCAAGCACTGCTTGAACCAATGGGGCTTGCAACCCACTGGCATTACAGGCTGTGGTTTTTACAGGGGAAGTCGGGTTGGGGGCAGGATCTGGTCCATGTGCTGCCTATCGGTAAACCTCGCGCCGGTTGCCCACCTGCACCACCAGCACGCGCAAGGCACCATCTTGAAGGTCGCAGACCACCCGGCAATCGCCCACCCGGTAGCGCCAGAGACCGCCCAGCGGCCCGGTCAGTGCCTTGCCTGTGGCGCGTGGGTCGGTCAGCGGGGCAATGCGTTGGTCCATGAAGTCCACTATGCGCTGCGCCATCTGCCGGTCGAGCCTGCGCAACTGCCCCTTGGCAGTGTCGGCGTAATCAATCGTCCAGGCCAAGGTCTGCCCGAAGGTTCGCAGAAGAATGCACCGCCTCTTGTCCCTTGCGCACGCGCTCAAGCACATCGGCGGCCAGGTAGTAATCCTCCATGTCCTCAATGCCCTGCTCAATGATTTCGCGCAGGTAATAGGCTTTGGTGCGCCCGGTCTGGGACGCCAGAAAGTCCAGCCTTTGCTCCATTTCAGGGGCAAGGCGAATCGAAGTTGCCATGTACGCGTCTCCAGTCAAATATGCAAAGCCAAATGCGTGTATTCACTGTACCCACTGCATTCAATGTATCACTGGGCCATGTTCTTGTGGCCATACCCGGTTTTCCCGGTGTGGCATTGACCAATTCCTGGGCCTGTAGCGTCTGCCCGTCGGTGGTCAGAATGAGTTTGGCCTCGGCCTTGGCGGTGACCGGGCTGGCGCGCAGGGCGGAGGGCAAAAACATGGTGGGCAGTGCCAGCGGTGGGCCACCTTAGGAACTGGGTGTGGCGCGGTGTCAAACACTCATCTTTTGATAGCTGCTGGCGCAGGCTGCGCCTGTGCTGGAGGCCGATTTGGCTTGAAACTGTGCCGGGCCAGGCCAAGCTGCATCCAGGCGGCTGAACGGCGAAACCAGAAAAAGGAGAAAAAAGAAAAGAAGGCAAAACCGCACCGGCTTTCTTTGCAATGCCGGGGCACCTGTGCCCCGCACACAAAAGGCCCTGCGCTGCCCAAACGGCATCCTTGCAACCCTTGCCTGCCCCCTGCCCGCCAAGGCCGCTTACCATCCACAGCCGCTGTGCTTGCGCACCCGTGCCAGGCGCTTTGGGCCTGTCGCGTTTGCGCGTGAAACCACCAAAATTCTCTGCATGTATTCCCTACATCCCCTTCTCCAACGCACCGCCATGTGCGCACGGTGCAGCCGACGGTGTATTGCAGTCCGCCTGCCGGCTTGAATCGCTGCACACCCTGCGCATGCGCAAAAAGTCCGACCTGCCGCAGAAAATCTGCCAGCACTGCGGGCGCCCGTTCACCTGGCGCAAGAAATGGGAAAAAGTCTGGGAACAGGTGCTGTACTGCTCAGACCGCTGCCGTGGCGAGCGCAGGCAGGGTGCAGCACCCGTCAATCCCGCCAATCCAAAAAAGCCCGTGAAATGAAAACCGTTCTGTTCTGGTTCCGCAGCGACCTGCGCCTGCACGACCAGCCCGCGCTGGCCCATGCCACGGCGCTGGCAGCGCAGCAAGGCGCCGCGCTGCTGCCGGTGTTCTGCCATGCGCTGCCAGCTACCACCCGCTGGGGTTTTGAGCGCGTCGGCCCGCACCGCCAGGCCTTCCTGGCCAGCACCCTGGCCTGCCTGTCGGCGGCGTTGGCAGCGCGTGGCAGCCGCCTGCTGGAATGTGCCGGCACCGCGCTGGACATGCTGCCCGCGCTGGCCCAGGCGCTGGGCGGCGACAGCGACAGCGACAGCAGCATCGTCTGCGAAGCCATTGCCGCTCCGCAAGAAGAAGCCGAAGTGGCCGCCCTGCGCGCTTTGGGCCTGCAGGTGCACACCGTCTGGCAGTCCAGCCTGCTGCACCCGGACGACCTGCCCTTTGCCACTGCCAACCTGGCGCCGGTGTTCACCGCGTTTCGCAACGCCGTCGAGCGCGCCAAGGTGCAGCCGCGTGCGCCGCTGCCGCCGCCTGCTGCGCTGCCGGCCTTGCCACCCGAATCGTTGTGGACTGCATTTCAATGCCCGCCAGCAGCCGCGCAAACCGCTGCAGCACGGCACGACCCGCGCTCGTCCTTTCCCCACGCCACCGCTGCC
Organism: Giesbergeria sp.; assembly: GCA_017998735.1. Classification (GTDB taxonomy): domain Bacteria; phylum Pseudomonadota; class Gammaproteobacteria; order Burkholderiales; family Burkholderiaceae_C; genus Simplicispira. The sequence continues at coordinate 469 of JAGOCN010000031.1, read as the reverse complement.
TTTGCCGGCGGTGAAGGGGCTGCTCTGGCGCACCTTGCGCAGTACCTGGAGCGCAAGCTGCCGCACAGCTACAAGCAGACCCGCAACGGCCTGACGGGCGTGGACTGCTCCAGCAAGCTCTCGCCCTGGCTGGCCACGGGCGCGCTGTCGGCGCGGCAGGTAATGGCGCAGCTGCGCCAGTTTGAAGCCGAACATGGCGCAAGCGACGGCAGCTATTGGCTGTGGTTCGAGCTGCTGTGGCGCGACCACTTTCGGCTGCTGCACCTGCAGCACGGCGCAGCGCTGTACCGGGCGCGTGGCCTGTCGGACCAGCCGCTGGCCGCGCACAACGCCCAGGGCTTCAAACGCTGGTGCCAGGGCCAGACCGGCGAGCCTTTGGTGGACGCCGCGATGCACGAGCTGGCCGCCACCGGCTACCTGAGCAACCGCCTGCGCCAGGTGGTGGCCAGCTGCCTGGTCCATGACCTGG
>JAGOCN010000290.1 GCA_017998735.1 Giesbergeria sp. | reverse complement strand
GGTGCAGCCGGGCCACATCTTTCCGCTGCAGGCGGTCGATGGCGGCGTGCTGATGCGCGCCGGCCACACCGAAGCCGGCTGCGACCTGGCGCTGCTGGCCGGCTGCAGTGCGTCCGCCGTGATCTGCGAAATCATGAAGGACGACGGCACCATGGCGCGCCTGCCCGACCTGCAGGCATTTGCCGCCGAGCATGGCCTGAAGATCGGCACCATTGCCGACCTGATCGAACACAGGAGCCGCACCGAGTCGCTGGTGCAGAAAGTGGGCGAGCGCACCCTGCAGACCCGGCATGGCGAATTCACCGCCCACGCGTTTCGCGACGGTCCCAGCCAGGAAGTGCACATGGCGCTGGTGCGCGGCCAGTGGCAGCCCGACGATGTGGTGCCGGTGCGCGTGCACGAGCCGCTGTCGGTGCTGGACGCGCTGGAAATGAACCGTGCCATGCACTCGTGGGGGCTGGACACCAGCCTGCAGTACATCGCCGAGCAGGGGCGCGGCGTGGCCGTGCTGCTCAACTGCGGCGAAAGCGCCGAACAATTGCTGGCGCAGTTTGAAGGCACCGCCCGCGCCGCCCAGGCGCCCGAGCGCGGCCGCATGGACCTGCGCACCTACGGCGTGGGCGCGCAAATCCTGCGCGAATGCGGCGTGCAGAAAATGCAGCTCATGGGCCAGCCGCGCCGCATGCCCAGCATGGCCGGCTACGGACTTGAAATCACCGGCTACATCCCGAAGGAATGAACACATGATTGGCGCAGACAAAGGAACCGCAGAGCTGCTGGACGGCAGCAAACTGCACATCGGCATCGTGCAGGCCCGCTTCAACGACGGCGTCACCAGTGCGCTGCTGGACGCCTGCCGCAGCGAGCTGCTGGCGCTTGGCGTGCCCGAATGCCACACCACGCTGGTGCGCGTGCCCGGCGCGCTGGAAGTGCCGCTGGCACTGCAGGCGCTGGCCGAACGCGGCGAGTGCGACGCGCTGATTGCGCTCGGCTGCATCATCCGCGGCGAAACCTATCACTTTGAACTGGTGGCGAACGAGTCCGGCGCCGGCGTCACGCGGGTGGGCCTGGACTACCGCTTGCCGATTGCCAACGCCATCCTGACGGTGGAAAACATGGCCCAGGCCGTGGCCCGCCAGACAGACAAAGGGCGCGACGCGGCCCGCGTGGCGGTCGAAATGGTGCACCTGGTGGGGAACGCAGCGTGAACGGCGACACCCCCGGCAACGCACTGCCTCCTGCAGCCACCACGCCCGAAGAAGCGCTGCGCAGTGCCCATGGCGCAGCGCCCGTGGCCGAAGCCGGGGCGGCCGATCTGCCACCCAAAGCAGACCGTGCAGCCCGTGCGGGCGGCCCGCGCACCCCGCAGCGCAGCAAGGCCGTGACCAGCACCGGTGCACGCAAGGCGTCCGCCAAGTCGTCGCGCAGCCGGGCACGCGAATTTGCCCTGCAGGCGCTCTACCAGCACCTGGTGGGCCGCAACAGCGCCGAGGCCATCGACAGCTTCACGCGCGACCTGTCGGGCTTTCACAAGGCCGACGCGGCGCACTACGACGCGGTGCTGCACGGCTGCATCGCCACCGGCGACTTCATGGACGCGCTGATCACGCCGCTGTTGGACCGCAAGATGGCCGAGATTTCGCCCATCGAGCACGCCTGCATGTGGATGGGCGTGTACGAATTTCAGCACTGCCTGGACGTGCCCTGGCGCGTGGTGCTGAACGAGTGCATCGAGCTGGCCAAGGAATTTGGCGGCACCGACGGCCACAAGTACGTCAACGCCGTGCTCAGCGCCCTGGCGCCCAGCCTGCGCAGCGCCGAAGTGGCGGCCGATGCGGCCCGCCCTGGCCGCAAGGCAGCAGCGCCCGCGCCTGCAGCCGCTGCGCAGCCGCCGCCCCCCGCCCCGGCCTCCGGTTCCGAGCAGGCCTGAGCCAGGGCGGCGCAGGCGCTGCCCTGCGCTGGCGCTCGGACGGTGGCCGCTGCCTCTGTTGCCGCTGCCACTGCCACCGCCGCTTTCCCCCAGCCTGTGCGCTGCTGTCGCTGCATTCTTCAGCCCCTTTGCCGTCCCTCACCACCCTTTACCGCCCCTGACCGGCCTTTGTTCCCACCATGAAAATCTCCCGCCGCGCCGAGCGCATCGAACCGTTTTATGTGATGGAAGTGGCCAAGGCCGCCCAGGCGCTGGCACGCGAGGTGGCGGACAGCAGCAATCCCATGGTGTTTCTGAACATTGGCGAACCGGACTTCACCGCGCCGCCGCTGGTGCAGGAAGCGGCTGTGCGCGCCATCCGCAGCGGCGCCACGCAGTACACACCGTCGCTCGGGCTGGACCAGCTTCGCGAGCGCATCAGCGGCTGGTATGCGCAGCGCTTTGGCGTTGATGTGCCGGCGCGGCGCATCGTTGTCACCGCCGGCGCGTCGGCGGCGCTGCAGCTGGCCTGCCTGGCGCTGATCGACGCGGGCGACGAGGTGCTGATGCCCGACCCCAGCTACCCCTGCAACCGCCATTTCGTCAGCGCCGCCGAAGGCACGGCAGTCTTGATCCCGACCACCGCCGCCGAGCGCTACCAGCTCACCGCCGACAAGGTGCGCGCCGCCTGGAACGAGAAGACACGCGGCGTGCTGCTGGCGTCGCCCTCCAACCCCACCGGCACCTCGATTGCGCCAGACGAGCTGCGCCGCATCCACCAGGTGGTGCAAGAGCGCGGCGGCGTGACGCTGATTGACGAAATCTACCTGGGCCTGTCCTACGACGATGCCTATGGCCAGACCGCGCTGGCGATTGACGACCACATCATCAGCATCAACAGCTTCAGCAAGTACTTCAACATGACCGGCTGGCGCCTGGGCTGGATGGTGGTGCCGGACGCGCTGGTGCCGGTGGTCGAGCGACTGGCGCAGAACCTGTTCATTTGCGCCAGCACCATTTCGCAGCATGCCGCGCTGGCCTGCTTCGAGCCGGACAGCATTGCCGAATACGAGCGTCGCCGTGCCGAGTTCAAGGCGCGGCGCGACTATTTTCTGCCCGAACTGCAGGCCCTGGGCCTGTCGGTGCCGGTGGTGCCGGACGGGGCTTTTTACGCCTGGGCCGACTGCACGCAGGCAGCGCAAAAACTCGGTGTGCAGGGCAGCTGGGACTTTGCCTATGCGCTGATGCACCGGGCGCACTTGGCAACCACGCCGGGGCGCGATTTCGGCAGCTGCGAGCCCGAGCGCTTTGTGCGCTTTTCCACCGCCAACTCGATGGCGCAGCTGCAGGAATCGGTGGCGCGGCTGCGGGCGCTGCTGGGCTGAAGCCATGGCCACTGCCAAGCTCGGGCCCACGCCGCAAGCCATGCCGTTTGCATTCCCGGTGCGCATCTACTGGGAAGACACCGATGCCGGCGGCATCGTGTTCTATGCCAACTACCTGAAGTTTTTCGAGCGGGCGCGCACCGAGTGGCTGCGCTCTCTGGGGCTGGAGCAGCACAGGCTGCGGGAACAAAGCGGCGGCATGTTTGTCGTAACCGAGGCTCGTGTGCGCTACCTGCGTCCGGCGCGCCTGGACGATGCACTCCTTGTTACCGCGCAGCTGCAGGAAGCAGGCCGCGCATCCCTGACAATCGGGCAG
>JAGOCN010000030.1 GCA_017998735.1 Giesbergeria sp. | reverse complement strand
CCACCGCTCGACTGCGCCCCGGTAGTCGCTGTCGGCGCCTTCACGCACCGGCATGTCGAAAGGGGCCACCACAACGCCGTCGTGGGTGATCAGCTCCTGGCACAGGCGCCAGCGCAGCGCGGCCAGTTCGGCCTTGTCCTGGCCTTTGCATGGCAGCAGGATCAGCTGGGCCTGGTTGAGGGCTGCCACCCCTTGGCGGGTGATGTGGTCGGGGTGGCCGGTGCCCATGCCGATCAGGCTCAGGTGGAGCTTCATTCGGACCCTGCCGGGAAACGCGGTTGGGCGCCCAGCGGGCGGTAACGGCGGTCATAGTCGGCCGCGTAGAGGCGGCTGTGGCCGAAGTCCTGCGCACCCAGGTTGCGTCCGACCAGGATGAGCGCGGTGCGGTCCATGCCTTCGCCCATGGCGGCTTCAATGGTCGAGAGGCTGGCCTGCACCACCCGCTCGTCGGGCCAGCTGGCGCGCCAGACCACGGCCACCGGGCAATCGGGGCCGCAGTGGGGCAGCAACTCCTGCACCACCTGGGGCAGCACATGGATCGACAGGTGAATGGCCAGTGTGGCGCCTGTGCTTGCAAAGCGCGCCAAGGTTTCGGCTTCGGGCATGGGCGACGCCCGGCCGCTGGTGCGCGTGAGCACCACCGACTGGCCCATGCCCGGCAAGGTCAGCTCACAGCCCAGCGCGGCAGCCGCCGCCGCAAACGAGGGTACGCCCGGTGTGACGGTGAATGCAATGCCCGCTTCGCGCAAGGCGCGCAGTTGCTCGCCCATCGCCGACCACACCGACAGATCGCCCGAGTGCAGGCGCGCCACGTCCAGCCCCTGGCCGTGCGCAGCGCGCAGCTCATCCACGATCTGTTGCAGGGACAAGGGCGCTGTGTTGACAATGCGCGCGCCCGGTGGGCAGTGCGCAAGCACCCCTTCGGGCACCAGCGAGCCAGCGTACAGGCACACCGGGCTGGCGGCGATCAGATCGCGCCCGCGCAGGGTGAGAAGGTCGGGGGCACCGGGTCCGGCGCCGATGAAATGGACAGTCATGGTGAAGTTTGTTCAGGTGTGCAAAACGCAATGGCGGCGGTGGCGCTGCCATCGGCGCTGGTGCGTCGGTGGGTGGCAAGCACGGCGCCCAGGCCCGCTGCGGCCAGGGCGGCGGCCTCGGCCAGGCTCTGGGCACCGTAGCGCGCGGGCACGTGTGGGCTGGTGTGCGCGGTTTGCGCACACAGCTGCGCCAGCGGCACGGCTTGCACCGGCAAGGCCAGTTTGGCCGCCAGCTGGGTGAAGGCCGGGTGGCTGCATTTGTCGGCGGCGGTGGCCAGGGCTTGCAGCGCCATGGGCTGGCGCTGGCCTTGTGCGGCAGCGCTCAGGGCTTGCTCCAGCACCTGGTGCAGCGCCTGGCAAGAGGTTTGCTGGCGAAAGCCCAGCCCGGCAACCACTTTCATCACAGCACCACGCTCCACTGCACCACGGGGCGCGCCGGCTGCCAGCCCCGCATGCGCCCCAGCGGCTGGGCCTGTGCCATGGCCACCTGCAGCAGCTCGCCGCCGTGGGTGGCGTGCAGCTGCACCAGCAAGGCCTCGGTTTCCAGGGTCACGCTGTTGACCACCAGGCGACCGCCCGGGCGCAACGCCGGGGCAATGGCGTCAAAGAGCGCACGGTCAAACCCGCCGCCCACGAACACCGCGCCGGGCGCAGGCAACGTGGCCAGGCAGTTTCGGGAGTCACCGGTGTAGACGCTCAGTCTGTGCGACACACCGAACTGTTCGGCGTTCTGGCGGATGTTGGCTGCGCGGCTTTCCTGCCGCTCCACCGCATGGGCGCTGCCACCGGACAGGCACCACTCCACTGAAACGGAGCCGGAACCCGCGCCCAGATCCCACAGGCATTCACCCGGGCGCGGGGCCAGCGCGCGAAGCGTCAGCGCCCGGATGGGCGACTTGGTGATTTGCCCATCGTGGGCAAACAGCCCGTCGGGCAGCCCGTTGCTGGTTGGCAAGCCCAAGGGTCCGTGGTCCAGCTCCAGGGCCAGGGCGAGCGGCGCTTGCAGGTCAGGCAGCTCCGGTGCGTCCAGCCGAAACGGGCGAACGCGTTCCCGCGGACCGCCCAGGCGCTCCAGCGCCCAGGCGCGCGCGGCGCCGAAGCCGTGGCCGCTGACCAGCCTGGCCAGAGAAAGCAGGGCCTCGCCGTCGCGCACCAGACAAACAAGGCGCTGACCGCGTCGCAGCCAGGGCCGCACCGCACCCAGTGGCGTGGCGTGAAGGCCCAGGCACTGCACGTCCTCCAGCCGCCAGCCCAGCGTGGCAGCAGCGCGGGAAAACGTGGAGGGCGCGGGGTGGGCCGTCCATTCGCCAGACTGCAAGTGCTGGCAGATGCTGCCACCGGCGCCAAACCAGAAAGGGTCTCCCGAAGCGAGCACCGCCACCGGCTGTCCGCGCAGCGCCAGCACGGGCTGGAGGTCAAAAGGCACCTCCCAGGCGGTTCCGCGGTCGGCCACCTGCGCAAGTGCCAGGTGGCGCGGAGCCCCGAAAACGTGGTGCGCATTGCCCAGCGCGGCACGGCTAACATCGCCCAGTCCGGCCAGACCGTCCTCTCCCACACCGATGATCGACAACCACGGTTCAAGCATGCAACGTGTCCTCCTGCTGGGCGGCACCACCGAAGCCAGCCGGCTGGCCCAGGCGCTCGCCGGGGCCGGGGTGCGTGCCGTGTTTTCGTATGCCGGGCGCACCCATGCGCCAGTGGCCCAGCCCTTGCCCACCCGGGTGGGCGGCTTTGGCGGCGTTGAAGGTTTGCGCAACTACCTGCAAACCGAAGCCATCACCCACGCAATCGATGCGACGCACCCCTTTGCTGCCCAAATGAGCCGGCACGTGGTGCAGGCCTGCAGCGAACTGGAGCTGCCTTTGCTGGCGCTGGTGCGACCGGCCTGGCAGGCGCAAGCCGGTGACCAATGGCAGTCTGTGCCCGATCTGGCAGCCGCTTTGGCGGCCTTGCCCGCCCGCCCGGCGCGCGTGTTTCTGGCCATCGGCCGGCAGCATGTGCAGGCCTTCCTCGAAAAGACCCACCACTGGTGCCTGTTGCGCTTGGTCGACCCCGGCTTCGTGTTGCCCGACAACCGGGGCGCCGTGGTGATCGACCGCGGCCCCTTCACGCTGGCCAATGACCTGGCCCTGATGCAAAGGCACCGAATTACCCACGTGGTGTGCAAAAACGCGGGTGGGCTGGGGGCCGCGTCCAAGCTGGCCGCCGCGCGGCAACTGGGCTGCCCGGTCGTCCTGATCGACCGGCCGCAGCCGCCCGCCTGCCCCACCGTAGGCACGGCAGAGCAGGCGCTGCGCTGGCTGGGGTTGCAAACCGTTCATGGCGCCGAACGGGGGGTGTAGACAAAACGGCCCACGCGCCGCGTGGTGGAGCTGCCGACGATGACCAGGGTGCGCATATCGGCCATGGCGGGCTGCGCTTCACCCAGCGGGACGCACTGCAAATGCTCTTGCGGGGTGCTCACTGCCCGGACAAAGATCAGCCAGCGCTCTGGCCCGCAGCCTTCGCGCAGCACATCCAACACCCGCTCAAAGGTGTGCGGCCGGCTGGCCGAGCGGGGGTTGTAGAACGCCATGGCCATGTCGGTGTCGAGCGCCGCGCGCACGCGCTTTTCGATCAGCGCCCAGGGCTTGAGGTTGTCGCTGAGATTGATGGTGCAGAAGTCGTGCCCCAGGGGCGCACCGGCCCGTGCGGCAGCGGCCAGCATGGCAGTGATGCCGGGCAGCACCCGCACGTCCAGCGCCTGCCAGTCGCTGCGGCCCTCCATGGCTTCGAACACCGCAGCGGCCATGGCAAACACACCCGGGTCGCCCGAGGACACCACCACCACACGGCCGCCTCCGGCGGCCAGCGCCAGCGCAGCGCGGGCCCGGTCCAGTTCTTCGCGGTTGTCGGACGGGTGCCGCGCCAGCCCGGGTCGGGCCGCCACGCGGGCGACGTACGGGATGTAGCCCAGCACATCGGTGGCATCGGCCAGCGCCTCGCTCACCTCGGGCGTGACCAAGGCATCGCTGCCTGGTCCGAGGCCGGCAATGCACAGCCAGCCGCTCATTCGGCCACCTCCGGCCGCCGGCCCTGCCCGTGCACCAGCACGATGGCGAAATATGGGCAGACCCCATCGGGCGTATCGGCCAGACGGGCCATCTGCTGTTGCGGCATGGTGCCGTGCTGTACCAGCCAGGCCTGGTCGAGCCGGCCAGCGCGCACCAGGGCACGCCGCACGCGCGGCAGGTTGCGACCGGTCTTCATGACGACGATGGCATCGGCCGACTGCATGCGATCGACCAGTGTGTCTTCGGGCAGCGTGCCCATCAGCACCGTCATCACATCGTCGCCCCAGGTCATGGGCCGGCCGGCGGCCGACCAGCAGCCCACCATGCCGGGAATGCCCGGCACCACTTCCACCGGGACACGCCCTTGCAGGCGGGTGTAGAGGTGCATGAACGAGCCGTAGAAGAACGGATCTCCTTCGCACAGCACCACGATGTCCTGCTTTTGCGCCAGCTCGCTCAGGCGCAGTGCCCACACGTCATAGAACCGGGCCAGGCACTCGATGTAGGCTGGGCTGTCGAACGGCAGCTCGGTCGTGACCGGGTACTCCATCGCGTACTCCTTCACGCCGGGCGCGAGCAGCGACTCCACCATTTTTCGGGCCTGCCCAGGTCGGCCCTTCTTGCGGAAAAAGGCCACATGCCGGGCAAACCGCACCAAACGGTCGGCGCGCACGCTCATCAAATCGGGGTCGCCAGGCCCAAGGCCGGCGCAGATGATGCGTCCCATCAGATCTCCCGATCGCTGGCCAGCGCATTGATGGCGGCCACAGTGATGGCCGACCCGCCCAGCCGGCCATGCACCACCAGCGCGGGTGCTGCGTTGGAAGCCATCAGGGCCGCCTTGGACTCGGCCGCACCCACGAAGCCCACCGGGCAGCCGATGATGGCGGCCGGTCGCGGGCAATCGGGGTCCTGCAGCATGTTGAGCAGGTGAAACAGTGCTGTCGGGGCGTTGCCAATGGCCACCACGGCTCCGCCCAGGTGGGGGCGCCACAGTTCCAGCGCGGCGGCACTGCGTGTGGTGTCCATCTGCTGTGCCAGCTTGGGGACGCATGGGTCTTGGAGGGTGCAGATCACGGGGTTGTTTGCCGGCAAGCGCTTGCGCGTGATGCCTTCGCTGACCATGCGCACGTCGCACAGGATTGGTGCGCCCTCCTGCAGGGCCTTGCGCGTGGTTTGCGCCATGCCCGGCGTGAACGCCACGTGTTGCTCCAGCCCCACCAGACCGGCGGCATGGACCATGCGCACCACGGCCAGCTCTTCCACCGCCGTGAAACGGCTGAGCTCGGCTTCGGCCCGGATGATTGCGAAAGACTGGCGGTAAATGGCATCGCCATCGCGTTCAAAGCGGTGCAGCATGGGCAGTTTCTTGTCTCAAGAGTTGTTCAATGGCCAAACGGTCCAGCCCATGGTGGTCTGGCGGGCTGGCGGCGGTGCCCTGCCGGACGAAGTCCAGGCCACGGGGGGTGGTGACGACCGTGGTGGTGGCCTTTGGATGGGCGCAGCTTTTGGGGCAGCCCGACACATGCAGCATGTGCCCCGTCTCGACCCATGGCGCCAGCTCCAGCGCCAGGCTTCGGGTGGGGCCAGAAGCCTGCCCGCACCCCGGAGCGCCCGTGCAGGCGGCCACCCGAAGCCGTGCATCGCCCGGGTCGGTGATGAGTTCGGCACATGCCGGCAACGGCACAGCCCCTTCCACCAGCAGGCTGCGCCAAGGGGTCAGCCGCAAGGCACCGCAAGCCCCCAGCGCAGCCAGCGCATTGGCCGACACCAAGCCAAAGGCCAGGCCCACAATGCGCCCTGCGGCCTGAAGACCCGGACCGGGTGCGGGCGCTGCCCATGGCGGCACAGGAGTTTGCCGCCACTCGGCAGGCAGGCCGCACTGCCCAAGCAGGGCGGCCATGCGCCCGCGGCCTTGTGGCGCCCCGCCCGCGCCCAAAAACCAGCGTGCCAACCCCAGTGCGCACCGGGGTGCCGCTTGCGGCGTGACAACAACGCCCGCATCGGCCCCGTCGGCGTAGACCAGCACGCCGTCGGTGTGGCGCTCCAGCCGGATGTCGGCATGGCAGTTGCGCATGCAGGGCACTGCTCCGGTGTCCACCACAAAGCCGAACTTGGCGGGCAGCGCAGGCGCATCCATGCCGGCAAGCAGCGCGCCCAGGTGGTGGGCGAGGGCAGGCGTGGTGTCGCCCTCGGTCCAGAGTGGCTGCACTTGCACATTGCGCCGCGCCTCACCTGCCGCGTCCGCATCGACCAGCCGCAGCCGACGCAAGGCATTGAGCAGCTGGGCGTGTCGCGCCGGATCGATGCCGCGCAGCTGCAGGTTGGCCCGGTTGGTGAGCTCCAGCACAGGGTGGGCCCACCTGTGGGCCAGCGCAGCGATGCCTTGCGCTTGTTCCCTGCTCAGCCGCCCTGCACGGGGGCGAATGCGCACGACCAGCCCGTCGCTGGCCGCCATGGGCCGGACGGCACCCGGGCACCAGCCTTTGACCTGCACCGGGGCATCGCGGCAATGTGAAATGGGGTCAGCCATGGATCAACAGGACCGGTTCGCGCCGGTCGGACATGCAGAACCGGAGGGACCGGCAAGAATCTGCCGGGATCGCCGCCCTTGAGCCACGCCGCGCACCGCGCACCGCCCCTCGCCCTGCCCTGGCGTGGGGGGCGCGCAAGGCCGCCAAGCCAGGCGAGGCGAGACGGGGCTGGCGCCCACAATCAACACCCGCCTGCAATGCCGTTGAGCACCCAAAGTCAGTGACTTCAAAGCCTGTGCCAGCAGCCCGTTGCAACAAATCGTGGCCTCTGGCATCAGGCAGCGTTGTGAAGGCGGGGCACAACCACCAGCGAACCCTTGAGACGGTGCAGCTGTTTGACCAAGGCCAGCACGGCCAGGTCCACCAGCGGCTCCAGCAAGACCACGGTCATGTAGGCAGCGCCGAAGGTGCCGATGCTGGCCAGGTTGGCAACGCCCACGCCCTGCCCATAAATGGCCCAGAAACCCACCCACAGCACGATGCCGCCCTGGTAGGCCACCGACAGCTTGAAAGTCTGCGCGTAGGTCATGTCCACGTAGGCCATGCTGCCCGGCACGATGCGCCGCGCCAAGGCAGCCGTGGCAAACAGCGGCACCAGCAAGGTGGTGACATTCATGCCGTACTGCGCCAGATCCTGCTGCGCAAAGAACACGCTCTGAATCAGCAGACCGGCAGCCAGGCCAATGGCGGCCGGGGCGGCGCCAAACAGCAGCAGCAGCGTGGTGCCCAGGATCAGATGCACCTCGGAGACGCCCACAGGGTGGTGCGGCAAAAGCTCAAAAAAGGCAAACACCAGCGCGGTCGTGAGGGCCGAGCGCAGCAGCAGGGCCACCGGGCCCTCCTTTTTCAGCATGTCCAGCGCCAACTTTCCGCTGTAGAGCAGCGCACTGGCCGCTGTGGCGTAGCTCAGAAAAATCTTGGTGCTGTCCACCAGTCCGGGTTCGATGTGCATGGTTTTCTCCTTCAGTGTGTAAACCGTCAATAAAAACAAAAACGCACGCGCTACGGGTGCAGCAGCGCGGGCTCGCTCAAAAAAGCATTGCTGCGCTGGGGCGCCAGCTGTGGCAAGGCCACCCACTGCCCGGCCACGGCGTAGATGGCAATGCGCTGGTCAAACACCCGCTCCAGCGCGCGGTGCGTGGCGGGGTCACTGGCTGCGCCGTGGTGCTGCAGGCGACCGCCGGCCAGCACCACCACGTCGTCGGCGTGCAGCGCAAAGCTCAGTTCGTGCAGCACGCTGACCACGGTGGTGCCGCTGGCGGCCAGCGAGCGCGCCAGCAGCAGCCAGTCGGCCTGGTGCGGTGGGTCGAGGTTGGCCAGCGGCTCGTCCATCAGCAGCACCTGCGCCTGCACCGCCAGCGCGCGCGCCAGCAGCACGCGCTGGCGCTCGCCACCTGAAAGCTGCCCCAGCGCACGGCCGCGCCAGTCCCAGGCCTGTGTGGTGCGCAGGGCCTGCTCGACGGCAGCGTGGTCGGCGCTGCTGGGGGGCTGCATCCAGCCCTGGTGCGGCAAGCGCCCCAGCATGGCAACGTCGTACACCGTCAGGTCGTCCGCTGCGTTTTCGTTTTGCCCCAGCCAGGACAGCGCGCGGGCACGTTCGCGCCGAGGCCAGGCATGCAGCGGGCGGCCGAGCAATTGCACCTGCCCGGCGCTGGGCAGCAGGCCGGCCAGGGCTTTCAGCAGGGTCGATTTGCCGGCACCGTTGGGGCCGACGATGCTGGTCCAACGGCCCGCACGCAATGCCAGGTCGATGCCGTGAAGTATTGGGGTTTTTCCGAAGCTGACGCTGATCTGGCCTGCGCTGACAGCTACCTTTTCAGGAGCAAGGTCGCCCGCCATGGCACGCAGCGCATTCACAGCAGACCCCCGGGCGATGAGCGCCGGTGCATCAGCCACAGCAAATAGCCGCCGCCCAGCACCGCCGTCAGCACGCCCACCGGCAGCTCCTGCGGCGCCATCAGGCCGCGCGCCAGCAGGTCGGCAGCGCACAAGAGCGCGCCGCCCATCAGGCTGGACAACAGCATCAGCCGCCCGTGCGGCACCGACACTGCGGCGCGCACCAGGTGCGGTGCGGCCAGGCCCACAAAGGCGATCAGCCCGGTTTGTGCCACCGCCGTGCCGGTGGCCAGCGCCAGCACCGCCACCAGCGCAGCGCGCAGCGGCGCCAGTGGCAGACCCAGGCTGTGCGCGGTGGCTTCGCCCAGCGCCAGGCCGTCGAGCGCACGCGACAGCACCCAGGCCAGCACCAGACAAACCAGCCACACGCTGGCCATCAGCAGGCAGGCGCTCCAGCCGACAAAACCGGTGGACCCAAGCATGAAGGCCTGCATGGCCTGCAGCGAATCGGGCGACAGCAGCAGCAACAGCGACGTGATCGCGCCCAGCACCACGCCGACGATGACGCCGGCCAGCAGCAACCTCAGCGTGTGCTGCACACCGCGTGCCAGCACCAGGGTCAGCAGCACCGCCAGCACCGCGCCGACAAAGGCCGCACCGGTCAGACCCAGGCGCACCAGCCAGTGGCTGGAAAACACCGACACCGCCACACTGCCTTTCGCAACCCCTAAAAACCCCAGCAGGCCGGCGCTGCCGCCGCCAAACAACGCCAGTGCCAAGGCCACGCCCAGCGAGGCGCCCGAGGCGCTGCCGAGCAAATACGGGTCGGCCAGCGGGTTGCGAAACAACCCCTGCGCCACCGCGCCGGCCAGGCCCAGCAGCGCGCCCGCCGCCCAGGCGCCCAGCGTGCGCGGCAGGCGGATGTCCCAGACGATCTGCTGCGCCATGGCATGGGCGGCCGGGTCAACGCCCTGCCCCCACAGCGCCGGCCACAGGTTCTCCAGCCCGGTGCTGCCGACGCCGGTGCCCAGCAGCCACAGCACCAGTGCCAGTGCCAGCAGAACCAGCGCCAGCACGCCGCCGCGCGCGCTGCGGGCGGGTGGCGCCGCTGTCACCACCGCCGCGCCTGCAGCGGTCGGCTGAGACAGCGGTAGCTGCTGCGGCTGCGGCTGCGCAGGCGGCGGTGGCTGCGGTAGGGTGGAAGGGTGCAGCACGGCGCTCATGGCCGTTGCACAGCAGTGTTTGCAGGCGGCGCCTTGTCGGACAGGCACTGCGCCATCAGGCGTGCGGCCTCGGCCATGCGCGGGCCGGGGCGGATCAGCATGTCGGTGGCCACCGTGTCAAATTCGCAGATGCGCTGCTCGCGCACCGCGCGGATGCCGGCCCAGCCGGGCCGCTCGGCCAGGCCGGCGGCGCTGCGCGCGCCGACCATGATCAGGTCGGGGTTGGCGCGCACCACATATTCGGGGTTGAGCTTGGGGAATGGCCCGAGCTGCGGCGGCAAAATATTTTGCACGCCCAGACGCGCCAGCGTTTCGCCAATGAACGACGTGGTGCCGGCCCCATACGGCCCCCGGCTGACCTCGTAGTACACGCGGGTGCCGCGCACCGTCGCCGGCAAAGACTGCGCAGCCGCCGACACGCTGGCGTCAATGGTGCGCCAGACCTGCTGCGCATCCGGCACTGCCAGCAGCTGGCCCAGTTTGCCCAGCACGCGCTGCACATCGGCATGGGTTTTGGGTTCCAGCGCGACCACGGTCAATCCCAGCGACTCCAGCCGCGCCGCCGCGCGCGACGAGGTGGCCATCAACACCACGTCAGGCCGCAGCGCCACCACCGCTTCGATGCTCGGGTCGATGCCGCCGCCCACGCGCGGCAGGCTGGCAATGCTGTCGGGCCAGTTGGAATAGCGGTCCACACCCACCAGCCGCGCACACTGGCCCAGCGCGCACACGCTTTCGGTCAGCGACGGCAACAGGCTGACGATGCGCCGGGGTGGCTGTGCCAAGGCAATGCTGCGGCCCCGGTCGTCGGTCAACTGCACGGGTTGCGCAGCTTGGTTGGTTTGGTTGGTTTGGTTGATTTGGGCAGACCGCACCGGCGGCTGCGCATTGGCCAGCGTGGCCATCAGCAGCACCAGGGCCACCAGAATGGCGAGCACGGCCAGGATGCGCACGATCGGGGTGGGTTTCATGGCGGGTTTCCTTTCAAGGTGAGTGGCAGGCCTGCTGCCATCAGCGTGACACGCTCGCAGACCTGTGCCACCTCCTGGTTCAGCACCCCGAGCGCATCGACAAAGGCGCGCACTTCGCGTCCCATCGGAATGACGCCCAGGCCGATCTCGTTGCCCACCAGCACCACGGGGCCAGGAGCGCCTTCAATTGCTTTCAAAAACAGAGCTGCTTGCGCAGACCAGTCGTGGCCTGGAGGCTGATTTGGCTTGAATTTTTCAGGTCTGTCTTCTGCCGGCATGGTCCAGTTGGTCAGCCACAGCGTCAGGCAGTCCACCACCAGCAGGGTGTGGGGTGTGCTGTATTGGTGCACTGCGCCGGCCAGGTCCAGCGGCTCTTCCACCGTCGCCATGCCCGGCACGCGCACAGCGCGGTCGCTTTGGTGGCGGGCAATGCGCTGGCGCATTTCATCGTCCCAGGGCTGGCCCGTGGCAACCAGCAATGCGCGGTGGTGACTGCTTTGCGCCAGCCAGCCCTGCGCCAGCAGCTCGGCGCGGCGCGACTTGCCGCTTTTCTGGCCGCCGAGGATGAGTTCGCTGCGGGCAAGGGTCGCGTTCATGGCGCAGAACCTCCGAAGATCTCAGCCACTGCGGCGGGGCTGGATTCAAACCAGGCGTGAAAGTAACTGGCGTGGATGCTGCCGTGGCGGTACAGCGCTTCGCCCGCTCCGGCCGCGCTGGCCTCGCCAGGCCGCGCGCTGCGGGTGACCTGCGGCACATCGCTCGCTAGCGTCGAATAGTGAAAAGTGTGGCCGCGCAGGGTGTGGCCATTCCATGCCAGTTGCTGCGGCCCCAGGCCCGCCAGGCGCCGCTGCTGCGTGGCGTGTCCGGGCAGCAGCCCCCACAGCGGCTGGCAATGGCCGTCCGTCCGGGTGATGGACTGAGACAGTGCCACCATGCCGCCGCACTCCGCCCACACCGGCTTGCCTGCCGCCACATGCGCTTGCAAACTGGCGCGCATGGGCGCATTGGCAGACAGTGGGTCGGCATGCAATTC
>JAGOCN010000289.1 GCA_017998735.1 Giesbergeria sp. | reverse complement strand
CATCACGCCCGATTTCATGATGCGCCTGGCGCACGCCGTGGGCTGTGTGCTCAAGCGCACCGAAACGCGCCCCACCGTGCTGATTGGCAAGGACACCCGCATTTCCGGCTACATGCTGGAGTCTGCGCTGGAGAGCGGTTTCAATTCGGCCGGTGTCGATGTGGTGCTGCTCGGCCCGGTGCCCACCCCGGCCGTGGCCTACCTCACGCGCACCCAGCGCGCCAGCCTGGGCGTGGTGATCAGCGCCAGCCACAACCCGTTTGCCGACAACGGCATCAAGTTCTTCAGCGCGCAGGGCGCCAAGCTGCCCGATGTCTGGGAAATGATGGTGGAAGCCGCGCTGGAAGAAGCACCGGTCTGGGCCGAATCGGCCCACCTGGGCAAGACCCGGCGCATGGACGACGCCGCAGGCCGCTACATCGAATTCTGCAAAAGCACCTGCTCCCATGCTTTCACGCTCAAGGGCTTGAAAATCGTGGTCGATGGCGCGCATGGCGCTGCCTACCACATTGCCCCGGAAGTCTTTCACGAGCTGGGTGCTGAGGTCGTGAAGATAGGCTGCGCGCCAGACGGGCTGAACATCAACCACGGCGTGGGTGCAACGCACCCCGAAGCGCTGGTGGCCGCCGTGAAGGAGCATGGCGCCGACTACGGCGTGGCGCTGGACGGCGATGCCGACCGGCTGCAGATGGTGGACGCGGACGGCCGGCTGTTCAACGGCGACGAACTGCTGTACCTGCTGGTGGCCGACCGTGTGGACCGCAACATCGATGTGCCCGGTGTGGTGGGCACGCTGATGACCAACATGGCGGTGGAAGTGGCATTGCAGGCCAGAAATGTGAAATTCGTGCGCGCCAAGGTGGGCGACCGCTATGTGCTGGAGGAACTGGAGCACCATGGCTGGAAGCTGGGCGGCGAAGGCTCAGGCCACCTGCTGGTACTGGACCGCCACACCACAGGCGATGGTCTGGTGGCCGCGCTGCAGGTGCTGCATGCCTGCGTGGGCAGTGGCAAAACCCTGGCGCAGCTGCTGGCCGGCGTGACCCTGTTTCCGCAGACGTTGATCAATGTGCGCTTGCAGCCGGGCAACCCCTGGCAGACCAATGCGGCTTTGCAGGACGAAATGCAGACCGTGCAAAGCGAGCTGGGCACGCAGGGGCGCGTGCTGCTGCGCGCCAGCGGCACCGAGCCCGTGCTGCGTGTGATGGTGGAAGCGCGCGATGCCGCCCAGGCCCATGCCTGCGCCCAGCGGCTCAGCAAGGCAGTGCAGCAGCAGCAAAAAAACCAGGAATTGCAAAGTTGAGCGCAGCAGAGAGCTGCTGCCAGCAATGGCAGCACGCGCTCTGCAGGATGGGTTCGTGTGCGTGGAAGTGGAGGGTGCGAATTTCAGCTGGCTGATTGTGGGGAGGTGACTGGGCAGGTGTAAACAGGGCTAGCAACATTTTCACCAACAATCTCGGTTTCAAGAGCCAAAACTGCCTCCAGCGCAGGCGCAGCTTGCGCCAGAAGCTCCTCTTTCAATAGCAAAAAACAATGTTTTCCATGGCAGCGTTGCAGGCTGCCCAGAGGTGTGCGGGGCGCTGGCAGCCTGCCGGCCCCTGGTTACGGGGTTTGCGATTGCACTGACCCGGCTCTGGCGTGTTGCTGGCGGGCAGGGGACAGGCAGATTGCGATTTGGACAGCGCGAGATGGCCGGAGTGAGGTGGGGAGCGGGACAAAGCGGAATAAGGTACAGGTGTCACAAGGCTGTCACACACGCCTTTTAAAGTTGCGCCATCCCAACTTTCTCAACCCCTGAGCTTTTCTCATGAAAATGTCCGCGATGCGCATTCTGGTGGCTGGTGTGGTGTCCGCAGGCGCCTTTTCGGGCACGGCCTGGGCGCAGCAGGAGGCCACCGGGGCAGGGGCCAGTTTTCCGGCGCCGCTGTACGCCAAGTGGGCGGCCGACTACCACAAGGCCACCGGCGTGAAGGTCAATTACCAGTCGGTGGGCTCGGGCGCCGGGCTGCGCCAGATCGAAGCCAAAACGGTGGACTTTGGTGCGTCCGATGCACCGCTGAGCGACGAAGTGCTGGCCCAAAAAGGCCTGGTGCAATTTCCCATGGTGATTGGCGGCGTGGTGCCGGTGGTCAACATCAAGGGCATCGCGCCCGGCCAGATCCGGATGAGCGGCCAGGTGCTGGGCGATATCTACCTGGGCAAGATCACGCGCTGGAACGACGCCGCGCTGACGGCGCTCAACCCCGGCGTGCCGTTGCCCGACGCGGCCATTGCCCCGGTGCGCCGCGCCGATGGCTCGGGTACCAGCTTCCTCTTCACCAACTACCTGAGCAAGGTGAATGCCCAGTGGAAAGCCCAGGTGGGCGAGGGCACGGCGGTGAACTGGCCGACCGGCGCCGGCGGCAAGGGCAACGAAGGCGTGGCTGCGTTTGTCGCGCGCCTGCCCAACTCGATTGGCTATGTCGAATATGCCTACGTCAAGCAAAGCAAGATGACCTATGTGCAGCTGCAAAATGCCGCCGGTCACTATGTCGCGCCCGACGATGCGGCCTTCAAGGCGGCAGCGGCCGGGGCCGACTGGAGCAAAAGCTTCCACCAGGTGCTGACCGACCAGCCCGGCAAGGATGCCTGGCCGCTGACCGGCGCCACCTTCATCTTGATGCACAAGGCGCAGGACAAGCCGGCCCAGGCGGCCACGGCGCTGAAGTTCTTTGCCTGGGCCTACCAGGCGGGCGACAAGACCGCCGGCGACCTGGACTACGTGCCCATGCCCGACAGCGTCAAGGCGGTGATTCTGAAGTCCTGGGCGGACATCAAGGACACTTCCGGCAAGGCGATTGCGCTGAATTAACTGCTGCCGGGGCTGGCTGCGCGGCCGGCCCGGTTTTTCTTTTCTGACCCAAGGCGTTTTCTGTGTCCACACCCCTGCCCGCGCACCCGGCCCTGCACCGCAGCAGCGCCGCCGGCGCATCCGCCCACAAGCCTTCTCCCCCGGTGCGGCGCCCGCTGCTGTCGGGCACCCTGGCCGACCGGCTGTTTGGCGGCCTGGCGCGTGCCGCGGCGCTGTTGACACTGGCCCTGCTGGTGGGCATTTTGGCGTCGCTGGTGCTGGGCGCCTGGCCGTCCATCGAGCGCTATGGCCTGGGGTTTTTGACCCGCAGTGTTTGGGACCCGGTACAGAACGAGTACGGTGGTCTGGTGATGATCTACGGCACCCTGGCCACGTCGTTCATTGCGCTGTTGATTGCGGTGCCGGTCAGTTTTGGCATTGCGCTGTTTCTGACCGAACTGTCCCCCGCCTGGCTCAAGCGTCCATTGGGGACGGCCATCGAGCTGCTGGCGGCGGTGCCGTCCATTGTGTACGGCATGTGGGGGCTGATGGTGTTTGGCCCGCTGCTGGCGCAGTACGTGCAGCAGCCGCTGCAGTCGTGGTGGGAAGGAGTTCCGTACCTGGGCGCCTTTGTGTCAGGGCCGCCGGTGGGCATTGGCCTGCTGGCAGCGGGCATCATTCTGGCCATCATGGTGATTCCCTTCATTGCCGCCGTGGTGCGCGATGTGTTTGAAGTGACGCCGGCGCTGCTCAAGGAATCGGCCTACGGCCTGGGCGCCACCACCTGGGAAGTGGTCT
>JAGOCN010000288.1 GCA_017998735.1 Giesbergeria sp. | reverse complement strand
CGGCAATGCCTTCCACCGTGGCGGCAATCAGGGCAGTGTCAATGTCGCGCCCGGCCACATCGCGCACCAGCTTCTTGCAGGCGCACACGGCGTTCGGGCTGGCGCTGGTGAGGGCCTTGAGCATTGCATCGACCTTGGCGTCCAGCGCGTCGGCGGTCACCACTTCCTGCACAAATCCGATGCGCAATGCCTCTGCCGCGTCAAAACGCTCCGCCGTCAAAAAGTAGCGGTGCGCTGCCCGCGCGCCCATGGCGCGGATGACATAAGGGCTGATGGTGGCCGGAATCAGCCCGAGTTTCACTTCGCTCAGGCAAAAGCCTGCCGTGTCCACGCACACCGCCATGTCGCAGGCCGCCACCAGGCCCATGCCGCCGGCATAGACATCGCCCTGCACGCGGGCAATGGTGGGCTTGGGGCATTCGTAAATCACGCGCAGCATCTCGGCCAGCTTGCCGGCATCGGCGACGTTTTCCTCCCGCGTGTAGTCCGCCATGCGCCGCATCCAGTGCAGGTTGGCACCGGCACAAAACGCCGGGCCTTCGGCGGCCAGCACCACAGCGCGCACCTCCGGGCGGGCGCCCACCTCCAGAAAAGCAGCAGTGATCTCGGCAATCACCGTGTCGCTGAAGGCGTTGCGCACCTCGGGCTGGGTGAGGGTGATGCGGGCCACGGCTCCGTGGTGGCCGCCACAGGCAATGACCAAATTGGGTTGGCTCATGGTATTTCTCTCAGTTGTCCGTTTGACCGCACGGCGCCTGCAACGGTTGCAATGGGCGCAACCGTGGCCAGTGCCCCCGCACAAGGTCCGCCCCGCCGCGCTGGGGGCGTACCCTTCCCGCACCGCGCAGCGGTTCGAGAGAGGGGGAAGGCGCGAAGCGACGCAGGGGGTGCTCCATTTCACATGCGGAACAGGCCGAATTTCGTGTCTGCCACCGGCGCATTGCGCGCCGCCGACAGGCCCAGCGCCAGCACGCGGCGCGTGTCGGCGGGATCGATCACGCCGTCGTCCCACAGGCGGGCGCTGGCGTAATAGGGGTGGCCCTGGTCTTCGTACTGCTGGCGCAGCGGCGCCTTGAAGGCTTCTTCTTCCTCGGCGCTCCACTGGCCGCCGCGCCCCTCGATGCCGTCGCGCTTGACGGTGGCCAGCACGCCGGCCGCCTGGTCGCCGCCCATGACGGAGATGCGCGCATTCGGCCACATCCACAAAAAGCGCGGGCTGAACGCCCGGCCGCACATGCCGTAGTTGCCGGCGCCAAAGCTGCCGCCAATGATGACGGTGAATTTGGGCACATTGGCCGTGGCGACAGCGGTGACCATCTTGGCGCCATTGCGCGCAATGCCTTCGTTTTCGTACTTGCGGCCGACCATGAAGCCGGTGATGTTCTGCAGGAACACCAGCGCAATCTTGCGCTGGCAGCACAGCTCGATGAAGTGCGTGGCCTTCAGCGCCGACTCACTGAACAAGATGCCGTTGTTGGCAATGATGCCGACCGCCATGCCTTCAATGCGCGCAAACCCGGTCACCAGCGTGGTGCCATAGCGCGCCTTGAATTCGTCAAATTCGCTGCCGTCAACGATGCGGGCAATGATTTCGCGCACGTCAAAGGGCTTGCGCGTGTCCACCGGAATCACGCCATAGAGCTCTTCTGCTACAAAAAGAGGAGCTGCTGGCGCACTGTCCATGGGCGCTGGAGCCTTGTTTTTGTTCAAATTGCGCACCGCATTGCGCGCAAGCTGCAAGGCATGCAAATCGTTTTGCGCCAAGTGGTCGGCCACGCCCGACAGGCGCGTGTGCACATCGCCACCGCCCAGGTCTTCGGCGGTGACCACCTCGCCCGTGGCCGCCTTGACCAGCGGCGGGCCGCCCAGAAAAATCGTGCCCTGGTTCTTCACGATGATCGATTCGTCGCTCATGGCCGGCACGTAGGCGCCGCCCGCCGTGCAGCTGCCCATGACCACCGCAATCTGCGCAATGCCCAGCGCGCTCATCTGCGCCTGGTTGTAAAAGATGCGGCCAAAGTGGTCGCGGTCGGGAAAGACCTCGTCCTGGTTCGGCAGGTTGGCGCCGCCCGAATCGACCAGGTAAATGCACGGCAGGTGGTTCTGCTGCGCCACTTCCTGCGCACGCAGGTGTTTTTTGACCGTGAGCGGGTAGTAGGTGCCACCTTTGACCGTGGCATCGTTGCAGACCACCATGCAGTCGATGCCGCTGACCCTGCCAATGCCGGCAATCAGCCCGGCGCAGGGCGCGGCGTTGTCGTACAGGTTGAGCGCGGCCAGCGGAGCGAGCTCCAGGAACGGCGTGCCGGGGTCGAGCAGGTTCGTGACACGATCGCGCGGCAGCAGCTTGCCGCGTGCCACATGCCTGGCGCGTGCCACTTCGCCGCCGCCTTCAAAGATTTTGGCAATGTGCGCGTTCAGGTCTTCGACCAGCGTGCGCATGGCCGCAGCGTTGGCCAGAAAATCGGCCGAGCGGGCGTTGAGTTGGGTGGGCAAAACGGGCATGGGGTCTTTCTGCAACCAGGGGAACACAAAACGGAGCGCTGCAATCAGGGCACGCTGCCAGGGTCGGATTAGGACAATGGACGCGGTGGCGCCGTGCCCGCAAGAATAAGCCCGTGGGCGTCCGGCGGGTTGCCACTGTGGTTGCAGATTGCGCCACCGGCCTGCACACTGCCCCTATGCCGACTGCGCCCTGTACATCCCTTTCCGTCTCGGCTTCTGCTGCGGCTTCTGCTGCGGCTTCTGCTTCCTCTGCATCCAGCTCGCCCCTTGCAGCCACGCCCATGGCGTTTGTGCGGGCCATTGTGCAGGCCTGCGAACAGGCCGGGCTGGACCCTGTGCCTTTGCTGAACCAGGCACACATCGCGCCATCCGCGCTGAAAAACCCGGATGCCCGCGTGACTGCCTGGCAGTTTGAGCGCCTCTCGGGCCTGGCCATGCAGGCGCTGGACGACGAGGCGCTGGGGTGGTTCAGCCGGCGCCTGCCCTGGGGCAGCTACGGCATGCTGGCCCGCGCCTCGCTCAGCGCGCCCACGCTGGGCCTGGCGGTGGCGCGCTGGTGCCGCCACCACGCGCTGCTGACCGGCGACATCACGCTGGCACTGAGCGTGCAGGGCGGGGTGGCGCAGATCACCGTCACCGAGCAGCGCGACCTGGGGCCATTGCGCGAGTTTTGTCTGGTGTCGGTGCTGCGCAATGTGCATGGGCTGGCCTGCTGGTTCATCGACTCGCGCATTCCCCTGCAGGGCGCAGATTTTCCCTTCGATGCGCCGCCGCACCACAGCGCCTATGGCGTGCTGTTTTCCGGCACGGCGCGCTTTGGCGCCGGGCCGGCGGCGGTGCGGTTCGATGCGCGCTACCTGGCCTTGCCCCTGCTGCGCGACGAGGCCGCGCTGCAGCACATGCTGCAGCGCGCGCTGCCGCTGACGGTGCTGCAGTACCGGCGCGACCGGCTGCTGGTGCAGCGCGTGCGCCAGCTGCTGGCCGCCGACCCCGGCGCGCCACACAACGCGGACGCCCTGGCCGAGCGCCTGCACCTGTCGCCGCGCACGCTGCACCGCCAGCTCAAGGACGAAGGCGCGTCGCTGCAGGCACTGAAAGACGCGGTGCGGCGCGAACGCGCCATCGAAC
>JAGOCN010000029.1 GCA_017998735.1 Giesbergeria sp. | reverse complement strand
TCTTGCGCCACACCAGCGGCTGCTCGAACTGCTGGCCGCTGCCCACATGGGTGACGACCAGCGTGCCCGGCAGCTGCGCCGGCAGGCCAAAGCCCTTGGCGGTTTCGGTGCGCAGCAGGTGCTTCATTGACACGGTTTCGCCGGCGCGCACCAGCGTGCGGTCCAGCACCGTATGGGCGCGTTCATCGGGCTGGGCGTCGCTGCTGGTGGGCACGTTGAAGCGCCACGGCTCGATGCCGCGCTGCCAGTCGCTCCAGGTGAACGCCATGTCGGCCGCCGTGCTGCCGTTCGCGTCTGCACTGCTGCGCGCGCTGATGAAATAGCCTTCCGAGCCGCCGCCGTCCTGGTAGCACTGCGGTGGCTCGGGCGACAGGCCGTCGAACTGCGCCCGCCCTTGCGCATCGGTGGTGGCCTCGGCCAGCGCCTTGCCGGTGCAGTCCGACACCGCCACGCGTGCGCCGGCCACCGGCTGGCCCTTGTCCAGCGTGGTCACCCAGGCCAGCGCGTTGCTTCGCCCCAGCTTGAAGTGCACGCCCAGGTTGGTCACCAGCGCGCTGGTGCGCACGTACATGCTGCGTGCTGCGCCGTGCTGCGCGTCCAGCAGCGCCGCGCCCAGCAGCGGCGAGGCAATTTCCACCACATGAAAACCGGGTGACAGCGGAATGCCCACCACCTCAAACGGGCGCGGGTCGGCCTTGGCGGGCTGCGGCAGCTCCAGCACCTTGGCGCCCTTCTGGCCGGCCAGCAGCGACACCATGCGCGCCTGCACGCTGTCCTTGTCCTCGTCCGGCAGCACCGGCGGCAGGGCGCCCTGCACATCGCGGCGCGCCGTCTTGCGTTCGATGGAATGGCCGTTGTAGCGCTGCACCTTGCGGTACCAGGCAATCACCTCGGCATCGGTGGCCGGCTGCAGGGTGCTGACCTTGCCCTGGGCCACAGGCGCGGCCTTGCCGGTCTGCAGCCCCTGCACGCGCAGGGCGGCTTCCACCTTGCGCAGCGTGACCGGCAGCAGCGCCGGGCCGTCCGGCCCTTCGGCAAAGCGCTCCAGAATGCCAAACGGCGCGGCGGCAAACTTGGCCAGCGGCGGCATGGCGCCAGTTTTTACCTGCAGCGGAAAGCTGTCCGCATTGGCCAGCGTCCGGCCGGCAGCGTCGGCAAAGTTTTTTGGCAGGGTCAGGGTGTAGCTGGTGCTTTCCGCCAAAGGTGCGGCAAAGGCGATGCGCTCGACCAGCGCATCGGGCGCTGGCACCTTGCTGCCCGCGCCAGAGCCTTCGCCATCGTCTGCTTTGGGCGACAGCGTCTCGCTGCCCGACTTCAGGCGGATGGCGGACGCCAGCTTGTACGGCACCGGCGCGCTGAACTCCAGCGACAGGGGCCGGATTGGCAGGCAGGCGGCCTGGGCGTTTTCGCGCTCGCAGCGCAGTTCGGCGCTGAAGGGTTCGCGCACCGTGAAGCCAAAGCGCTTTTCCACCCGGTTGGCAATGCCGCTGGGCGTGGCCACGCCCGCGCCCCACACCAGCTGCAGCTTGCTGCCCGGTGCCAGGCGCCGGTTGCAGGCCAGCGTGGCAAAGGCCAGTGGCGCCTTGGCGGCCTGCTTGTCCAGCCCCTGGCCCTTGAGCAGCGCGGCGCGGTCGCCCTCCGCCACCAGCCGCACGGGAATGCGTTCGCCCAAACCTTCGGCGGCGCACCACACATGCTCCTGCACGCTGGCCAGCGTGGCCGGGCCGTTCAGCTGCAGCACAAAGAACTGCTCTTCGTCGATCGGCTCCCAGCTGCCCGGCAGCACGCTTTGCACAAACGGCCCGCCGGTATGGAATTGATAGCTGGCAGCGCCCGCCAGTGCTGCGCCAGAGGCCGATTTGAACCCTGGCGTTGCCTGCACGGTGCAGCGCATGCCGGGCGGCAGGTCGCGGGCAAAGTCAAACACCCATTCGCGCGCGCCGGTCCAGCGGCCGCTGCCCTGGCTGGCCTGTGCATCACTGCACTGCACCGCCAGCGGCGCTGGCGCCTGGCCATCGCCAAAGCGCACCGCATCCTGGTCAAACCTGGCCACCACCTGGCGCACCTGCGCCACCTCGCCCTGCGGCGACAGGCTGGTGATTTGCAATGCGGACGCGCCCAGCGACACCGCGCCCATGCCGATGCCCAAAACGATGCTGTAGAGGTTCACGCGCTGCCCTTTGTCATTGCTGCTGCTTTTGATGCTGTTGCTGTGGTTACCATGCCTGCCGTTGCTGGAGGCGCAATGCGCTGCACTGAAATGGCGGTGGATGCGGGTTGCAGCCTACCAAAGTCGCAGTGGCATTTTGTGGCAGCTGGCAGTGGCGGAGGCACTGGCGGGTTGGGTGGAAAAGCGATGTGTGCAGGGTCTGGTGCGGCTTGGTTGTGGTGCTGGCGCCGTCGGCCCCCATCCCAGCCTTCCCCCAGAGGGGGAAGGGGCAAAACCAGGGGTCAGAGGAGTGGGAAGCGTGCCGGGTTTGCTGGCTGCTGGCTGCTGGCTGCTGGGTGTTCAGGTTTTTGGCTTTTCACCCTCACCCGTCTGGATGCGCCGAGGAGCGCAGCGGCCAGCGGACAAGGGCTTGCGACTGTCTGAGCCGAAGGCGAGTTTGAGCAAGACCCCGCTGGGCGCGAGCACCGCAGGTTGCCCGCAGCGAAGCGAAGGGACGCAGCCAGTCGGGTCGCCTTTCTTTGGGGTACTTTTCTTTGGCGAGACAAAGAAAAGTGCCTCGCCCGCCGGGACGACTCCCGGCCTCCGACCTGCGCAAAGGGCACGCCTTCCACAAAGCGCACAGCCTGCACAAACAGCAAGACCTCCCCAAAGAGAGCGTCCCCCACAAAGCACACCGCGGCCTGCGAAAAAACAGCACCCGAACCGCATCCCGCCCCACCGCACGCTGTCATGCGGCACCGTCCTACTTCTGTAGAGCAGCCCCTGCTGCCACCATGTTCGGCCGGGCGCACGGCGCCACCGTTTTCCCTTGCGCTTCCTTGTTTGCTTGCAAAGCACCCGTTCACCGACCAAAGGACCCCCACCACCATGGCCCAATCTCCCGACAAGCGCACTGCCGCGCCCGCCAACCCTGGCAGCGCAGGCAGCGCCGGTAACCAGAACCAGAACCAGAACCACGGCGACAGCACCGCCACCGACCTCGACACCCGGCGCGGCCAGGGCGGCGAGCTGCAGCAGCAGGCCGGCGGCAGCCACCCGGTGCTGACCACGCAGCAGGGCATTGCCATTGCCGACAACCAGAACTCGCTCAAGGCCACACCGCGCGGCCCGACGCTGCTGGAAGACTTCATCCTGCGCGAGAAAATCACCCACTTCGACCACGAGCGCATCCCCGAGCGCGTGGTGCATGCCCGCGGTTCGGCAGCGCATGGCTTTTTCGAGCTGACCGATTCGCTGGCGCAGTTCACAACCGCCAAAATTTTGACTGAAACCGGCAAGCAGACGCCGGTGTTCACGCGCTTTTCCACCGTGGCGGGCGGCGCCGGCTCGGTGGACACGCCGCGCGATGTGCGCGGCTTTGCGGTCAAGTTCTACACCGAAGAGGGCAACTGGGACTTGGTGGGCAACAACATTCCGGTGTTCTTCATCCAGGATGCGCTCAAATTCCCGGACCTGGTGCATTCCGTGAAGATGGAACCCGACCGGGGCTACCCGCAGGCGGCCAGCGCGCACGACACCTTCTGGGACTTCATTTCGCTCATGCCCGAATCCATGCACATGGTGATGTGGCAGATGAGCGACCGCACCCTGCCGCGCAGCTTTCGCATGATCGAGGGCTTTGGCATCCACTCCTTCCGCCTGCTGGACGCCCAGGGCAAGAGCACGTTCGTGAAGTTCCACTGGCGCCCCACACTGGGCATCCAGTCCACCATCTGGGACGAAACGCTCAAGCTGCAGGCTGCCGACAACGACTTTCTGCGCCGCGACCTGTTTGAAGCCATCGAGGCCGGCAACTTTCCGGAATGGGAACTGGCGGTGCAGCTGTTCACCGAGGAAGAAGCCGAGCATTTCGACTTTGACCACCTGGACTCGACCAAGATCATTCCCGAAGAAGTGGTGCCGCTGCGCACCATTGGCCGCATGGTGCTCAACCGCTGGCCGGACAACTTCTTTGCCGAAACCGAGCAGGTCGCGTTCTGCCCGGCCAACGTGCCGCCCGGCATCGACTTTTCCAACGACCCGCTGCTGCAGGGCCGGTTGCATTCGTACCTGGACACGCAGCTGATCCGCCTGGGCGGGCCCAACTTCACGCAGATTCCCATCAACGCGCCCAAGTGCCCGATGCACAACTTCCAGCGCGACGGCCACATGCAGATGCGCCCACAAAAGGGCCGCGTCAACTACGAGCCCAGCAGCCTGGACCGCACCACGCCGCGCGCTTCGCAGGCCGTGGGCACGCGCGCCTTTGCCGAATGCCCGGACGATGGCGCCAAGGGCCGCGTGCGCGCCGAAAGCTTTGCCGACCACTTCAGCCAGGCGCGCATGTTCCTGCACAGCCAGAGCGAACTGGAGCAGGCGCACATGGCGTCGGCCCTGGTGTTTGAGCTCTCCAAGGTGGAAACCCTGCATGTGCGCGAAGCCGTGGTGGGCCAGCTGCGCAATGTCGATGAGAGCCTGGCCCGGCGCGTGGCCGACGGTCTGGGCCTGCAGTCCCTGCCCGACGCCCCGCCAGCAGCGCAGCCGGCCAAGGATGTGGCACTGTCGCCCGCCACCACCCTGATTCCGCGCATGAAGCACACGCTCAAGGGCCGTGCGGTCGGCATTCTGGTGGACGACGGGTCGAGCGCCAAAAGCATTGCCGCCATGCGCAAGGCGGTGGAAGCCGAAGGCGCCACGGTGAAAATCGTCGCGCCCAAGGTGGGCGGCGCCAAGCTGGACGATGGCAGCCACCTGAGCGCCGACGGCCAGCTGGACGGCATGCCGTCGGTGCTGTTTGACGCGGTGGTGTCGATCCTTGCACCCGAGCGCGGCGCCAGGCTGTCCAAAGAGGCCGCTGCCGTGGACTGGTTCCGCAACGCCTTTGGCCACCTGAAGGCGATTGCCGCCTGCAAGGGTTCGCAGCCGATCCTGCAGGCCGCCGGCGTGGAAAAGGATGCCGGCGTGGTAGACCCGGCAGACACCGGCGACTTTCTGGCCGCCGCCAAGACGCGCCAGTGGGACCGCGAACCCAAGGTGCGCACGCTCGCCTGAGGTTTTTTGCTGCCTGCTGCCTGCTTTTTCTTCAAGCAGGCAGGCAGGCAGACAGCCAAGTGGCACAGCGGCCGGGCAGGCAATGGCCCGGCCGCTGTGCTTTGCATGAAAGCCGCTGCCGTGCAGAGGTTGCTGGCTGGTTCACTGAACGGCTGCACGCTGGCCCGGCTCTGCCTCTGGCACAGCATGGAAAGTTTGGGTCAAAACGGCCTCCAGCGCATATGCAGCCTGCGCCAGCAGCTCCTGTTTCAATAGCAAAAAACGCAGTCCAGCGTCTTCTTTCTGCGCAACAACTTCATTCCGGCCATGGCCACGGCCACGGCAGAAATTTCCTGAAAACTGCTTCCCTTTACCGCGCCTGAAAACCGCTGTCCCGCACGATGCGCGCCCAGCGGGCGGTGTAGGCCCGTTCGCGCTCCGCCAGCTGGGCGGGCGACATGTAGCCCACGTTCAGGCCCAGGGCAGTGAGCTGCCCGCGCACCGGCGGTTTTTGCAGCACCTGATCGACAGCGGCGGCAATGCGGTCAATGTCCCGCTGCGGCGTGCCGGCGCGGGCAAACAGGCCGTAGTACGGCAGGTCTTCAAAGCCTTTCAGGCCCAGTTCGTCAAAGGTGGGCACTTCGGGCAATGCCGGCTGGCGCTGGGTGCCCAGCACGGCCAGCACGCGCACCTTGCCGGCCTTGTGGTTTTCCATGAAGTCCTGCACCGAACCCACACCGGCGGCAATCTGGTTGCCCAGCATGTCGGCCAGCATCGGCGCGCTGCCCCGGTAGGGGGCTGACACCAGGTCCAGCCGGTACTTGTCGCCCAGCAGTTTCACCAGAAACTCGGGCGTGGACGCCGGCGCCGGAATGCCGACGGCGCCCTGCCCCTTGCCCTGCGTGCGCACCCATTCCACATAGCCGGCAAAGTCGCGCACCGGCGTGCCGGCCGACACCGCAAAAGCATTGACAAACGTGGCCACCCCGGCCACCGGCACAAAGTCCTCGGCCGGGCTGAAGCCGGGGTTTTTGGTGACCAGCGGCAGGATGGAAATGGTGTGGTCGTGCGACAGGAACAGCGTGGTGCCGTCGGCCGGCGCGGCTTTGAGCGCCTGCGCGGCAATCTGCCCGCCGGCGCCCGGCCGGTTGTCCACCAGCACCGGCACGCCCAGCAGGTCTTTCAACTGGTCGGCCAGCAGCCGGGCAATGGCGTCCGAGCCGCCGCCAGGTGGAAAGCCCACCAGAATGCGCAGCGGGCGTGCCGCAGGCTGGGCCCGCAGCAATGCAGGCAGTGCCAAGCCTGTGGCCACGGCAGCAGCGCGGGCTACCAGGGTGCGACGTGAGAACAACATATGCAATTTCCTGTCAGATGAAAAAAGCCTTGGCAGTGCGGTTTTTCCAGGCCCAGCAAACTGTCAAAAAGTGAGCTGCCAGCGCTTGCCACACAAGCGCCAGAAGGCGATTTGACCCTCAATCTCTCAATCCCTCATTCACCCCAGCCGCGCCTGGTGCCGCGCAATCTGCGCACGCACCTGCGCCGGCGCGGTGCCGCCCAGCGTGTTGCGTGCGTTCAGCGAGCCGCGCAGGCTCAGCACCTCGTACACGTCTTTTTCAATGTCGGGATGAAAGCCCTGCAGCACCGCCAGCGGCAGTTCGGACAGATCGCAGGCATGGCTTTGCGCAGCCTTGACGGCGTGCGCCACGGTTTCGTGCGCATCACGAAACGGCAGGCCTTTCTTGACCAGATAGTCGGCCAGGTCGGTGGCGGTGGCATAGCCTTTTCTGGCCGCGTCTTCCATCGGCTGGGCATTGACCGTGATGCCGCCGCTTTTGGTGCCAGTGGCCGCGTCCACCTGGCCGCCAATCATTTCGGCAAAGATGCGCAGCGTGTCCTTCAGTGTGTCCACGGTGTCGAACAGCGGCTCCTTGTCTTCCTGGTTGTCCTTGTTGTAGGCCAGCGGCTGGCCCTTCATCAGCGTGATCAGCGCCACCAGGTGGCCGACCACGCGGCCGGTCTTGCCGCGTGCCAGTTCGGGCACATCGGGGTTTTTCTTCTGCGGCATGATCGAACTGCCGGTAGTGAAGCGGTCGGCAATCCTGATGAAACCGAAGTTCTGGCTCATCCACAAAATCAGCTCTTCGGACAGGCGCGAGATGTGCACCATGCACAGGCTGGCGGCGGCGGTGAATTCAATTGCAAAGTCGCGGTCGCTGACGGCGTCCAGGCTGTTCTGGCAGACGCGGGCGTTGCCGTTCTCATCGACCATGCCCAGCGTGCGCGCCACGCGTTCGCGGTCCAGCGGGTAGGTGGTGCCGGCAAGGGCCGCTGACCCCAGCGGCAGCACATTCACGCGCCGGCGCACGTCCGCCATGCGCTCGGCATCGCGGGCAAACATCTCCACATAGGCCAGCAAGTGGTGGCCAAAGCTCACCGGCTGGGCCACCTGCAGGTGCGTGAAGCCGGGCAGGATGACGTCGATGTTTTGCGCGGCGGTGTCCACCAGCGCCTTTTGCAGGTCGGTCAGCAACTCGGCAATCAGGTCGATTTCGCTGCGCAGCCACAGGCGCACGTCGGTGGCAACCTGGTCGTTGCGGCTGCGGCCGGTGTGCAGGCGCTTGCCGGCGTCGCCCACCAGCTGGGTCAGGCGCGCCTCGATGTTCAGGTGCACGTCCTCCAGATCGAGCTTCCAGTCAAAGGCGCCGGACCCGATTTCCTGCGCCACCTGTGCCAGGCCCTTTTGGATGGCGGCGTGGTCGTCGGCGCCAATGATGTTTTGCGCGGCCAGCATGTCGGCGTGCGCCAGGCTGCCGGCAATGTCGGCCTGCCACAGGCGCTGGTCAAAGAACACGCTGGAGGTGTAGCGCTTGACCAGGTCGCTCATCGGCTCGGAAAACAGCGCCGACCATGCCTGCGCCTTGGTGTCGAGCTGGTTGTGGGACGGAGCGGCGGCGGCGCTGGAATCAGGGGAGGCAGAAGGTTGGCGGGGCATGGAGGGCAATAATCCGTTGAGACAGACACAGACACAGACACCCGGAACACCCGGATGCCGCAAATGCAGAACCCGCAAAGTTTATCGACCCTGCCCCCGCCGCCCGATTCGCTGCTGCCCAGCCCACTGGGCGGCAGCGCCAGCGCGGGTGCCGGGCGCGCGCTGGTGTTTGACGCCTGCCATGTCGGCGTGGTGCTGCGTGCGGTGCTGTTTGTCGAGACTGTGCTGGCCGTGGGCGTGCTGTACGGCGCCCGCACGCCGCAGGACTGGCTGGCGCAGGTAGCGCTGCTGACCGCCGGCGCCCTGCCGGCCACGCTGGTGTGGTTGCTGGCCGGCTGCAGCCTCAAAACCGTGCTGCAGCGCCTGCCCACGCGTGGCCAGTACGCTGCCGGCGTGGCGCTCGGCGCGCTGGCCGGCGTGTACGCCTGCGCCATGCTGGCGCTGGCCGGCGCGGTGCCGGCCCCGCCGCCGTGGCTGGCCAGCGGCGCCAGCGGCGCGCTGCTGGCCGCAGCCCTGGTCAACGCGCTGGTGCTGCGCGCACGCGGGCGCACGCCGGCGGCCACCACGGCGCGGCTGACCGAGCTGCAGTCGCGCATCCGCCCGCACTTTTTGTTCAACACCCTGAACAGCGCCATTGCCCTGGTGCGCGCCGAGCCGGCGCAGGCCGAGTCGCTGCTGGAAGACCTGAGCGACCTGTTCCGCCACGCGCTGGTGGAGCAGGGCGAAACCGTGACGCTGGCGCAGGAAATCGCGCTGGCCCGGCACTACCTGCACATCGAGCAGGTGCGCTTTGGCAACCGCCTGCGCGTGCAGTGGCAGATCGACCCGCGCGCGGACGGCGCCCTGCTGCCGCCGTTGCTGCTGCAGCCCCTGGTGGAAAACGCGGTGAAACACGGCGTCGAGCCCAGCGCGCAGGGCGGCAAGCTGCGCGTGCTGACCGAACTGCGCGGCAGCCGCGTGCTAGTGCGCATCACCAATACCCTGCCCGACCCCGAGCATCCCGACCACCCCGCCGGCACTGAGCACCCCGCGCCGCGCGGCCACGGCATCGCCCTGGCCAATGTGCGCGCCCGGCTGGCGCTGCTGCACGATTTGCAGGCCGATTTCAGCGCCAGCGTGGTGGACGGCCTGTACCAGGTGCGCATCGTGCTGCCCGCGCCAGACCCCAAACCCGCTAAAACCAGGAGTGCGCCTTGATGTTTTTTCACCCCGGACATGGGCTTTGGTTTGCTGTGCCAGCGCCACTTGCGCCAGAGCGTTTTGGGACTGGCCGGGCTACGGATGTTGCCCCTTCCCCCCCTGGGGGAAGGCCGGGATGGGGGCCAGCAGCGCAAAAAACTGCCACGCCGCCAGGCCCTGCAGCAGGCAGCCGGCACACCACCGCCCTGCCATGAACATCCTGATCGTCGACGACGAAGCCCTGGCACGCAGCCGCTTGCGCACGCTGCTCTCAGACCTGAACGCGGCAGCCGCAACAACTGCCAGCCACACCCCTGGCGCCGCGCAGCACAGCATGACCGAAGCCGCCAACGCCGCTGAAGCGCTGGCCTGCCTGGCGCCCACCAGCGGGCGCGGCTGGGACGTGGTGCTGCTGGACATCCACATGCCCGGCCAGGACGGCCTGGCGCTGGCGCACCAACTGCGCACCCTCGCCTTTGCGCCGGCCATCGTGTTTGTCACCGCGCACACCGACCACGCGCTCAGCGCCTTTGAACTGGACGCGGTGGACTATCTGACCAAGCCGGTGCGCCGCGAGCGCCTGCAGCAGGCGCTGGCCAAGGTGCAGCGCGCGCGCCAGCTGGCGCCTGTTGCCGCTGCTGGCGCCGCTGCGTCCGCGCTGCTGCCAGCAGCCGGTGCATCCAGCCCAGCCGGCGATTCAGGAACCAATTCAGGCCCAGGTGGAGCGCTTTCTGCAGCCAGCGACGTGCTGCTGATCCAGGACCGGGGCCGCACCGAACGCCTGCCGCTGGCCGAGGTGCTGTATTTCAAGGCAGAACAGAAATACATCACCGTGCGCACCGCCGCCCGCAGCTACGTACTGGACGGCGCGCTGAGCGAACTGGAAACGCGCCACGGCGCCCATTTTTTGCGCATCCACAGAAATGCTCTTGTGGCACGCCGCGCCATGCGCGCCCTAGAGCGCCACCACGACCCTGTAGAGGGTGAAGGCTGGGCTGTGCGGCTGCAGGGGCTGGGTGAATTGCTGATGGTGTCGCGCCGGCAGGTGGCGGCGGTGCGGGAAGAGATTGGGCGGTGAGGGAGGGGTTTTTTGAAGGAAAGACAGGGCTGAGAGCAGAAACAAGGCTTCCTTGAATAAGAAAATCTGATTTGCTCACTGACCGCTTTGGACCCTTTTCTGTCCCTCGACCGACGGTGCTTAACGACAGCATGCAGCAGAAGCGGACGCACAAAGAAAACTGGTGAGAGCTTCTTGCGGATTGCATCTTTTCTATGAACTGACCTCTGGAAGCCCTGATCCCTGGCGGTTTAGCTCCCCGGCTTAACTCTGCCATACTGGCAAATCTGAAATTTCCATAGAGGAGCGCATGAAGAAATTATTGGCGATCAGCCTGTTGTGCGTCGCATCCGCGGGAATGGCCCAGCCGAAATTGTCGGCGGAGGAATTGGCTAAGTCAGAGGATTTCACGATCCTCACTGTTCAGTGGTATGCCACTGAACAATGCGCGATTCAGGGTCAGCTAGGTGCGGAGCCCGCGGCGTATGGCAAGTATTTGCTGAGAGAGCGCGTGGCGCAGTACATGTCTGAATCGCAGTTCGTCATTATCGTAAAGACTCTCGCGGCGGAGATGCGCAAGAAGTCTGTGGAAACGAGGGTTTGCAACATCATCGCAATGCAGATTGAGGATTCCCGTCTACAGCGAAGCACTGCTGCACAGGCAGAAGCGGAACTTCAGCAGCAGCAACAGCGGGACGCACGGGCGCGTGCACAAGTTGAGCAGAATCGGAGCAGGGAGGCGCAACTTCAGCAGCAGCAACGCAGAGAAGCGCAAGTGGCTGCGCAGGTTGAAGAGCACAGGCAGCAACAAGCACGCAAGGCCGATGCAGCCTACAAGCGCAGAGAGATGGAAGCGATGACGCAGCAGATTAATGAGATAGGCCAGCAGTTCCGAGATTTTGGGAATAGCGTCCAGCCGCGCACTACGAATTGCACCCGAACGCTTACAGGCGCAAGCTGCACCTCGTTTTAAGCCTTACGGACATCATCGGTGTACCCAGCTAATAGCTCGGTTGCCACGAAATGATTCCGCTCACTAGGGGTGTGCCGCCCAGGCGGCTGCTAGTACTGGAATGCAGGCGCTGCCTCGTGAGCTCGAACGTCAGCAATTGGCCGACAGCAGCCTCTCATCTTTTTAGACTTCAACGCGCAGTTTCACATCTTCTTGTGAAGGAAAATTTTCCAAAAGCAAGCTGCAAACCCTCAGCCAGACAGCAGTGAGACAAACAAAAAGCCCCTCCCGGGGCTTTTTCAATTACATCAAAAACAATAGCTGCCAGCGCATGCCCAGCAAGGGCCAGAGGCCAATTTGACTTAAAATCCAAACTGCCCCACCACTCAAACCAGCCAACTC
>JAGOCN010000287.1 GCA_017998735.1 Giesbergeria sp. | reverse complement strand
GCGCAAAGCGTGGGCAACCTGTCGCGTGCCTACCGGGTCAACCTGACGGTGCTGGCACTGGTGGCGCTGTTCACCGGCGCGTACCTGGTATTTTCGGTGCTGGCGCTGAGCGTGGCGCAGCGGGCGCCGCAGTTTGCGCTGCTGGCCGTGCTGGGCGCCACGCCGCGCCAGCGCCTGCAGCTGGTGCTGGCCGAGTCGCTGCTGCTGGGGCTGGTGGGCAGCGCGGCCGGCATTGCGCTGGGCACGGCGCTGGCGGCGGCAGCGCTCCGCCTGCTGGGCGGCGACCTGGGCGGCGGCTACTTTGCCGGCGCCGAGCCGGTGCTGCAGTGGAGCCTGGGCGCCGCGCTGCTGTACGGCGCGCTGGGCGTGGGCGCGGCGGTGCTGGGCGGCTGGTGGCCGGCGCGCTCAGCCCAGGGGCTGGCGCCGGCGCAGGCGCTCAAGGGCCTGGGCCAGACCGGCAGCGGCACGCCGTCTGGCCGCATTGGCATCATTTTGGTAGCTGCCGGCGCAGTGCTGACGCAGGCTCCGGCCGTTTTTGGCATTCCTTTGGCGGCGTACCTGGCAATTGCCCTGCTGCTGGTTGGCGGCATTGCGCTGCTGCCCTGGGCGGTGGCGCTGCTGCTGCGCTGGCTGCAGCCGCTGGCCGCACCGCGCTTGCTGCCGCTCTTGGCGCTGGAGCGCGCGCGGCGCACGCGCGGCACCGCCGCCGTGGCGGTGGGCGGCGTGGTGGCCAGCCTGAGCCTGGCGGTGGCGCTGACCGTGATGGTGACCAGCTTTAGAGGCTCGGTGATGGACTGGCTGGACGCGGTGCTGCCGGCGCCGCTCTACGCCCGCACCCTGGGCGCGCAAAGCAGCGATGCGCCCGCTTTTGGCCCCGACCTGGTGCGCCGCATTGCCGCGCTGCCAGGCGTGGAGCGGGTCGAAGGCACGCGCACCGTGCCGCTGCTGCTGGACGCCGGGCGCGCACCGGTGCTGCTGATTGCACGCCCGCTGGGCAAAGACGCCGCACGCACGCTGCCGCTGGTGGCGCCGCCGCTGCCGGTGCCGGACGGCCACATTGCGGTCTACGCCAGCGAGGCGCTGTCCGACCTGTGGGGCGCTACGCCAGGCAGGACGCTGCCGGTTTTTTCCAAGGCTTTTAGCCCTCTGACGCAGACGGGGCAAGCGCCAGCAGCTCCGTTTTTTGTAGCAGGGGTGTGGCGCGACTATGCGCGCCAGAGCGGTTCGCTGGTGATGGACGCGCAGGACTACACGCGCCTGACGGGCGACGCCCGCGCCAACGACCTGGCGCTGTGGCCGCGCGAGGGTGCAGACATCGCACAGCTGCAGCGTGACATCACTGCGCTGGCGGGCACCACAGAACCAAGCCCTGACAGCAGCGGCACCCCCAGCGCAGCCGCCACCGAGGCGCAGGCCAATGCAGCGCCCGCCGCCCTTTTGGAATTTGCCTCGTCCGCGTCCATCCGGGCGATTTCGCTGCGCATTTTTGACCGCAGCTTTGCGGTCACCTACTGGCTGCAGGCGGTGGCGATCGGCATTGGCCTGTTTGGCGTGGCGGCCAGTTTCAGCGCGCAGGTGCTGGCGCGGCGCAAGGAATTTGGCCTGCTGGCGCACCTGGGTTTGACGCAGCGGCAGATTTTGGCCGTGGTCGCTGGCGAAGGTGCCGCCTGGACGCTGGTGGGCGCGCTGGCCGGTGTGCTGCTGGGCCTGGCGGTATCGGTGGTGCTGGTGCATGTGGTGAACCCGCAAAGCTTTCACTGGCGCATGGACCTGCGCGTGCCAGGCGCCCGGCTGCTGGCGCTGTGCGCTGCCGTGGTGCTGGCCGGTACCGTGACCGCCTGGCTGGCCGGCCGGGGCGCCGCCGGGCGCGGCGCGGTGCTGGCGGTGAAGGAAGACTGGTAAATCGACAAACATGGCGACGCAAGCAATGAATCCCCTGCCCTTTCTGGACTCCGCGCCTGCACGAATGGATGGCATTACGCGCCGCCAGTGGCTGGCCTACGCCAGCACCGCTGTTTTCGCAGGCACCGTGCCCAATGCCCTGGCCTTGCCACCGCGCCAGATGCAGTTCCCACGCGACTTTGGCAGCCACCCCGATTTGCGCACCGAGTGGTGGTACATCACCGGCCAGGCGCTGGCCGGCGGGCAGCGCTGGGGGTTTCAGGTGACGTTTTTCCGCTCGCGGGTGGACGCGGCGCAGCCGCTGAAATCCGCCTTTGCCGCACGCCAGCTGGTGTTTGCACATGCCGCCCTGACCGACCTTGCAGCTGGCCAGCTGCACCACGACCAGCGCATTGCCCGAGTGGGGTTTGGCGTGGCCGAGGCCAGCGAAAGCGATACCGACATCCGCCTGCAGGACTGGTCGCTGCGCCGCACCGACCAGGGCACCGGCAGCCGCTACCGCGCACGCGTGGCAGGCAACGACTTTGCGCTCGACCTGGTGTTTGACAGCACCCAGCCGCCGCTGCTGCAGGGCCAGCAGGGCCTGTCGCGCAAAGGGCCTGACGCGTCGCAGGCCAGCTACTACTACAGCCAGCCGCAATTGCAGGTCAGCGGCAGCCTGCTGCTCGCCGGGCGCAGCAAAGCGGTCGAACCCGCCACCCAGCCCGGCGACAACCGCGCCTGGATGGACCACGAGGCCAGCGAAGCGCTGATGCACCCGCAGGCGGTGGGCTGGGACTGGATCGGCATGAACCTGCACGACGGCAGCGCGCTCACCGCCTTTCGCCTGCGCCGCGCCGATGGCTCCACGCTGTGGACCGGCGGGTCGTTCCGGGCCAGCGGCGCCGCAGCGCGGGTGTTTGCCGATGGCGAGGTGGTGTTCACCCCGCTGCGCTGGTGGACCAGCCCGCTGGGCCAGACGCGCTACCCGGTGCAGTGGCGTGTGGACACACCGTCCGGCAGCTTTGAAGTGCGCGCCCTGCTGGACAACCAGGAGCTGGACAGCCGGGGCTCCACCGGCGCCATTTACTGGGAAGGGCTGTGTGCGCTGCACACAACCGGCGGTGCCACAGGTGCCAACGGCGGTGGTGCAGTGGTGGGCGGTGGTTATCTGGAAATGACCGGCTATGCGCAGGTGCTGCGGTTGTAGAGGGTTGTGCTTGCCCGCGCTGCCGGTTTTGCCTCTTCCCCCTCTGGGGGAAGGTGGGGATGGGGGCGCGGCGCTGGCCATGGGCGCACTGCCAGCACTGCAGCAGGACCACCAGAAATGCTGCAGGTGCGACCAATGAAACGCTGTGCCGAGGTAGTTGCAGCAGGGTCTGGGCCAATCTCCTTTCAAACCAAAACAGGCTGCAGCGCACGTCCATCTTGCGCTACCAGCTATTGATTCAATAGCATCAGAACAGCGGCGCGGTATAGGGGTCGGCCAGGTGCCCCTTGCCACCAGGGCGGCGGCTGAACAGAGATGCGGCGCCGCCAACTTCTTCCTGCACGCCGGCAGCGCCCGTTTTGCTCAACGCACCCACGCGCACCCCCAGAAGCCGCAGGCGCTGCGCGAGCGGTGCGCGTTTCAGACACAGGCCGGCCATGCGGCGCAGGGTGGCTGCATCATCGATGGGCGCGGCCAGGGTCAGGTCGCGCGTGACGGTGGAAAAGTCGGCATAGCGCAGCTTGATGCCCACCGTCTTGCCGACATAGC
>JAGOCN010000028.1:7202-11765 GCA_017998735.1 Giesbergeria sp. | reverse complement strand
TAGCGCGTTTCATAGAATGGGGCTGATTCTAAGAACCCTGCAATGTTCAGTTTTTTCAAAAAGAAACCCCCTTCCGACCTGCCCGAGGCTGGCGCTGGCGCTGCCAACCCTGCCCAGGGGCCGGCGCCTGCCTTGCCCCCGGTGCCACCGGCCAACGTGGCGGGGCAAAAGCCGCCCCTTTCCCCTGTCGCGGTGCCGGCTTCAGCGCCTGCCTCCGCAACCGTGCCGCTGTCCGCACATGCACCTGCCGGCAGCGGCGCCATGGCGTGGCTGCGCAAGCCCTTTGGTGGCCGCCCGGCGGCAGAGGCGGGCACTGCGGCGCCGCTGCCTGGCGCACCTGCAACCGTGCCCCTGCCTGCGCCGGGCTCGGTGCCTGCCCCGGCAGCGCCCGCTGCCAAGGCGGGTGCCCGCGCCGGCACCTTTGGTTCGGGAATTGCAAGCAAGGCACCCGCTTCCGCCCTGCCCTCGCTGCCGGCCATGCCGACCCTGCCCGTGCCGCTGGTGGCAGAGCCGGCAAGTGCTGTCCCTGCCACCGCCGGCGATGCCGCCGAGCGCAGCCATTGGGTCAGCCGCCTCAAGCAGGGCCTGCGCAAGACCGGCTCCAGCATCAGCACGGTCTTTACCGGCACCCGCATTGACGCCGCGCTGTACGAAGAACTGGAAGAAGCGCTGCTGGTGGCCGACACCGGCGTCAAGGCCACCCAGTGGCTGCTGGCCGATTTGCAGCGCCGCGTGAAGGACACCAGAACCACCCACCCCGCTGCCGTCAAGGCGCTGCTGGCCGATGCCCTGACCGACCTGCTGCGGCCGCTGGAAAAACCGCTGGTCATTGGCAGGCACACGCCCACCGTCATCATGGTGGCGGGCGTCAATGGCGCCGGCAAGACCACCTCCATCGGCAAGCTGACCAAGCACTTGGCGCAGGAAGGCGCCGGCGTGCTGCTGGCGGCGGCCGACACCTTCCGCGCCGCCGCGCGCGAGCAGTTGGGCGTCTGGGCCGACCGCAACCTGGTGGACATCGTCAGCCAGGAAGGGGGCGATCCGGCCGCTGTCAGCTTTGACGCCGTCACGGCCGGCAAGGCGCGGCGCAAGGACGTGGTGCTGGTCGACACCGCCGGGCGCCTGCCAACGCAGCTGCACCTGATGGAGGAGCTGAAAAAGATCCGCCGTGTGGTTGCCAAGGCGGACCCTACCGCGCCGCACGAGGTGCTGCTGGTGATCGACGGCAACACCGGCCAGAACGCGCTGGGACAGGTGCGCGCATTTGACGAGGCGCTGCAGCTCACCGGCCTGATCGTCACCAAGCTCGACGGCACCGCCAAGGGTGGCGTGCTGGCCGCCATTGCGCAGGAGCGGCCGATTCCGGTGTACTTCATCGGCGTGGGCGAAAAGCTCGAAGACCTTGAAACCTTCAACGCCCGCGAATTCGCCCAGGCCCT
Source organism: Giesbergeria sp. (assembly GCA_017998735.1). Lineage (GTDB taxonomy): Bacteria > Pseudomonadota > Gammaproteobacteria > Burkholderiales > Burkholderiaceae_C > Simplicispira. Next base: position 10,326 of record JAGOCN010000028.1, on the reverse strand, counting down.
GCTGGCGTGAGCATCGCAGCGGCAACAGCAAAAGACCCTCGGCAGCAGTTTGAAATTGCATTTCCGAAGAGCGCCTTCGGCAAGTGCCGGCAAAGTCAAAGCCCCAAAGAAACTAATATCGCTATTTTTTACCAATAGCAACATTTATTCTTTGTCTATCGCCATGCTTTCACTTTCATTTCCATGCTGATAGAGACAGTCAAAGGGCTGGCGTTGATGCTGTCCCTGTGCTTTGTCTACAGCGCCAGCATCAGGGCATGGAGACTGCAAGGTTTGCGCAGCCAGGTTTCGGCAGGAATGCTGTTTGGCAGCTTCTGCATCCTGGGCATGGTCAGTCCGATAGTGCTGCTGCCCGGCATCTTCTTTGACACCCGCTCGGTGGTGCTGGCCATGGCAGCGCTTTTTGGCGGACCTGTGGTGGCGGGCATTGCGCTGCTCATGGCTGCTGCCTGGCGCCTGGGCATGGGAGGCATCGGCACCCTGACAGGCATTGTTTCAATGCTTCCCTGCATTGCCCTGGGGTTGCTGTACCGCCAGGGACGCTTGCGCAAGCGCCTGCGCCTGGACTGTGTGACGCTGCTGGTTTTCGGAATTCTTCTGCACTCGCTGGTGCTGCTGAGCCTCTACCTCCTGCCGGCACAGGCGCGGCAGTACCTGCATGCCACCATGGCATGGCCGTTTTTGCTGATGTTCTCGCTGGGCACGGTGCTGATGGGACTGCTGCTGCGCGACGTGGAAAACCGGGTGGCCACCGAGCAGTCGCTGCTGGAGAGTTCGGCACGGCTGAAGGCGATTGCCGGCAGCATTCCCGACCTGATGCTGGTGCTCGATGCCCGGGGAGTCCACAGGGAGGTGCTGGCCGACAACCCCCGGTTGCTTGTGGCACCTGCTTTCCAGGTACTGGGCAAGCGGGTGCACGAGGTGCTGCCCCCCATGCTGGCAGAGCGTGTGCTGGAGCAGATCGGCCAGGCCCTTGCCAGTGGCCAGACGCAGCACATGCAGTACGAAGTGCGCACGCTGTCGGGCCTGCGGCATTTCGAGGCACGCATCCGGGCACTGGGCATCGAGGTGCAGGGCTGCCCTGCCGTGCTCTACCTGGCGCGCGACATCACCGAGCGCATCCAGAGCGAAACCGCACTGCGCGAGTCGGAACTGCGCTTTCGTTCGCTGCTGCGCGACATTCCCTCCATTGCAGTGCAGGGCTACCGGGCCGACGGCACCACCACCTACTGGAACAAGGCTTCCGAGCAGTTCTACGGCTACACCAAAAAAGAAGCACTGGGCCGCAACCTGCTTGAACTGATCGTGCCACCCGCCATGCACTCCGCAGTGCGCGAACACATGCATGCCATGTTTGCCCATGGCATCGGCATTCCGGCTGAAGAAATACAACTGCAGCGCAAGGACGGCACGCTGGTGGATGTGTATTCCAGCCACACCCATGTGGCCATTTCAGGTCAGCCAGCGGAGATGTTCCGCATCGACATCGACATCTCCCAGCGCAAGCAGGCAGAAAAGGAAGCGCGCTATCTGGCGTTCTACGACGCCCTGACCGGGCTGCCCAACCGCCGGCTGCTGCACGAGCGGCTGCAGCACGCCATGAGCAGCAGCAAGCGCTCGGGGCTGCGCGTGGCGGTGCTGTTTCTGGACCTGGACAACTTCAAAACCCTGAACGACAGCCGCGGCCATGCCGTGGGCGACCTGCTGCTGGTGGAGGTGGCGCGCCGCCTGCAGGCCAGCGTGCGCGAGCAGGACACCGTGGCGCGCTTGGGTGGCGACGAGTTCGTGGTGGTGCTGCACAACCTGGCCAGCAGCCAAGACGAGGCCGCCAGCCAGGTGCGCGCCGTCGCCGAGCAGGTGCTGGAGACGCTGCGCAAGCCCCTGGACCTGGCAGGCCAGCAGCACCACATCACCGCCAGTGTGGGCGCCACGGTGCTGTGCGACCACTCGGCCACGATCGACGCGGTGCTGCGCCAGGCCGACATGGCGATGTACCGGGCCAAGGATGCGGGGCGCAACATGGTGTGCTTTTTCGATCCGCACATGCAAAAGACCGTCAACGAGCGCGCGCAGATGGAAAGCCAGATGCACCACGGGCTGCGGCACGCGCAGTTTGTGCTGCACTACCAGGCACAGGTGGACAGCCAGGAGCGCGTGACCGGTGCCGAGGTGCTGGTGCGCTGGCAGCACCCCGCCCAGGGGCTGATGGCGCCGGGCCTGTTCATCGGGCTGGCAGAAGAAAGCGGCCTGATCCTGGAGCTGGGCCACTGGGTGCTGCAGCAGGCGCTGCAGCAGCAGGCGCTGTGGCGCCAGACGCCTGCGCTGGCACACCTGCGCCTGGCCATCAACGTCAGCGCGCGCCAGTTCCGCCAGGAAAATTTTGTCTCCAAGGTGCTGCAGCTGGTGGAGCGCAGCGGCGCCGACCCCCACCACATCACGCTGGAGCTGACCGAAAGCCTGCTGCTCAAGGACGTGGAAGAGGTGATTGCCACCATGCACACGCTGAAGGCGCATGGCATCGGGTTTTCGCTGGACGACTTTGGCACCGGCTACTCGTCGCTCAACTACCTCAAGCGCCTGCCGCTGGACCAGATCAAGATCGACCAGGGTTTTGTGCGCAACGCCCTGCACGACCCCCGGGACGCGGCCATTGCCCACTCCATCGTCACGCTGGCGGACATGCTCGGGCTGGGGGTGATTGCCGAAGGCGTGGAAACGCCCGAGCAACACCGGTGCCTGGCCAGCTACGGCTGCCGCGCTTTTCAGGGCTACCTGTTTGGCCGCCCTGTTCCGGTGGAAGCCTTTGAGGCGCAGGTGCTGGCCATGCCGGCGCACGGGCCGGACAACCCGCACACCTTTGACATCTGAAGCCGGTCCGTTCCAGAGCGGTTTCGGGCTGGCCGGGCGGCGGCACATCGGGGATGCTGGCTCTGTTTGCACTTTTGGTAAAAAGTGCCTCCAGCGCATGTTCAGCCTGCGCCAGCAGCTATTATTTTAATAGCAGAATTCAATTCTTTGCACCCAAGGACTGCAGTCCGGTCAAGGCAAGGCAAAGATGCTCTGGGCTCCAGGTTTCAGAGAGCTGTGAACCTTTGCAATGAACCGGCAAACGGCAAACGGCAAA
>JAGOCN010000028.1:0-7102 GCA_017998735.1 Giesbergeria sp. | reverse complement strand
TGCGCCCTGTTGCATTCAAGCGACACCACGGCGCGGCCAGCGCGTTACCGTGCCTGCCATGCAAAGCCTTTGGGACATTTCCCCCGCCGTCCATGCCGGCACGCCGGTCTTTCCAGGCGACACCCCGTACCGCCAGCAGTGGTGCGCCACCATCGCGCCCGGCTGCCCGGTCAATGTCAGCGCCATCACGCTCTCGCCCCATGTCGGCGCGCATGCCGACGCGCCGCTGCACTACGACGCTGGCGGCGCCGCCATTGGCGAACTGCCGCTGGCGCCGTTCCTCGGCCCCTGCCGCGTGGTGCACGCCATCGGCTGCGGGCCGCTGGTCGAGTGGCACCACCTGGCACACGCGCTGGCCGACCTGCCGCCGCGCCTGCTGGTGCGCACCTGTGCCAAAGCGCCCACCCAGTGGGACGCGCAGCTGACCGGCTACGCCCCGGACACCATCGAGCGCCTGGCCGACCTGAGCGTGCTGCTGGTCGGCATCGACAGCGCCAGCATCGACCCGGCCGACAGCAAAACGCTGGACAGCCACCAGGTGGTGCGCCGGCGCGGCCTGCGCGTGCTGGAAAACCTGGTGTTGGACGCCGTGCCCGAAGGCGATTACGAGCTGATCGCGCTGCCGCTCAGGCTGACCACTGCCGACGCCTCGCCGGTGCGCGCCGTGCTGCGCTCGCTGGTTTGAAGGGCGGGCACTGGCCAAAACTTCAAGCCTTTTTGGCTTCCAGCGCACGCCCATCCTGCGCCAGCAGCTATTAAAAAAATAGCAAAAATCTCTTATCCTTCCAATCCCATTGCCCATGACCACCCTGCAAGACTGCCAAGCACTTGATGCACAAGACCCGCTGGCGCCGCTGCGCCAGCATTTCACCCTGCCCGAAGGCCTGATTTACCTGGATGGCAATTCGCTGGGCGCGGCCCCCGCCGCCGCTGCCGCCCGCGTGGCCGATGTGCTGCAGCGCGAATGGGCAGAGGGGCTGGTGCGTTCCTGGAACGAGGCCGGCTGGATCGACCTGCCGCAGCGCCTGGGCAACCAGCTGGCGCCGCTGATCGGCGCCGGCCCCGGCGAAGTGGTGTGCACCGACAGCACCTCCATCAACCTCTACAAGGTGCTGGGCGCGGCGCTGCGCTGCACGCAGGCCGACGCGCCGCAGCGCACCAAGGTGCTGAGCGAGCGCAGCAATTTCCCCACCGACCTGTACATCGCCGAAGGCCTGTGCCGCGAGCGCAGCCTGGAGCTGGTGCTGCTGGAGCCCGAAGACATGCTTGCTGCGCTGCAGGACGACGTGGCGGTGCTGATGCTCACGCATGTCAACTACCGCACCGGCGCCATGCACGACATGGCCGCCGTCACCGCGGCCGCGCACGCCGCCGGCGTGCTGGTGGTGTGGGACCTGGCGCACAGCGCCGGCGCCGTGCCGGTGGACCTGCACGCGGCGCAGGCCGACTTTGCCGTGGGCTGCGGCTACAAGTACCTGAACGGCGGCCCCGGCGCGCCGGCCTTTGTCTGGGTGCACCCGCAGCATGCCGACCGCTTCTGGCAGCCGCTGTCGGGCTGGTTTGGCCACGCCGCGCCGTTTGCCTTCACGCCCGGCTACCAGCCCGCCCCCGGCATTGGCCGCTACCTGTGCGGCACGCAGCCCATCCTCAGCCTGTCGGCGCTGCAGTGCGGGCTGGACGTGTTCGATGCCGCAGATCCCCTGGGCGGCATGGCCGCGCTGCGCGCCAAGTCGCTGGCGCTGAGCGATCTGTTCATCAACCTGGTCGAAGCGCGCTGCGCCGGCCACGGCCTGGGCCTGGCCACGCCACGCGCACACGCCGCCCGCGGCTCGCAGGTGTGCCTGACGCGCGGCGAAGGCGCCGGTTTGAGCGGCCAGGGCAGCGGCGCCCATGCCATCGTGCAGGCGCTGATTGCGCGCGGCGTGGTGGGCGACTTCCGCCAGGGCGACGGCGGCGCCGGACGCCACAAGGACATCCTGCGTTTTGGCTTCACGCCCCTGTACCTGGGCTTTGCCGAGGTGTGGCATGCAGTCGAACACCTGCGCCAGGTGCTGGAGCACGGTGAATGGCAGCGCCCCGCGTTTCACCAGACCCAGGCGGTGACCTGAGCATGAACGGCTGCCCCTTTTACTCCGGCGCGCCGGCCGAACCTGCGCCCGGGTCCGATGGCACATCCACCTCTGCACCCGCAGCGGCACCTGCAGGAGGCTCTTCCCCTGAAAACACCCCCGAGTCCATCGTCCATGCCGAGCGTGCCCGGCTCGATTTCAGTGGTCGCATGGGCTATGGCGACTACCTGCAGTTGGAGACCATCCTGCAGGCGCAGCACCTGCTGTCGCCCGCGCACGACGAGCTGCTGTTCATCGTGCAGCACCAGACCAGCGAACTGTGGATGAAGCTGCTGCTGCACGAGCTGGGCAGCGCCATCCGCCACATCGCCCGGGACGAACTGCCGCCCGCCTTCAAGATGCTGGCGCGGGTGTCCAAAATTCTGGAGCAGCTGGTGCATGCCTGGGATGTGCTGGCCACCATGACGCCGCCCGAGTACAGCGCCATCCGCCCGTACCTGGGCGAATCGAGCGGCTTTCAAAGCTTTCAGTACCGCTGCATCGAGTTCTCGCTGGGCAACAAGAACGCCGCCCTGCTGCAGCCCCACGCCCACCACCCGGAACGGCTGGCGCAGGTGCGGGCAGCCCATGCAGCGCCGGCGCTGTACGACGAATGCCTGCGCCTGCTGGCGCGCCGCGGCCTGCCCGTGCCCGCCAGCCACACCAACCGCGACTGGACACAGCCGTACACCGCCAGCGCGCAGGTTGAACAGGCCTGGCTGGCCGTGTACCGCGACCCCCGGCTGCACTGGGACCTGTACCAGCTGGGCGAAGAGCTGACCGATCTGGAGGACGCCTTTCGCCTGTGGCGCTTTCGCCATGTCACCACCGTGGAACGCATCATCGGCTTCAAGCGCGGCACCGGCGGCACCGGCGGCGTGAGCTACCTGCGCAAGATGCTGGACGTGGTGCTGTTTCCGGAAATCTGGAGCCTGCGCACCGCGCTGTGAACCAGCCGTGCCAGAAATGCCTTTGCCCCAGCGGGTCTGTGCTGGGACGGGGCGTGGGGCGCCTGCACACGCACCGCTTGTGCTTTGCAAGCCGGATCAGGCTCCAGCGCAGGCACAGCCTGCGCCAGCAGCTATTGAAAAGTGAGTGACCTGCAGGCGACAGGTTGGCTGCCTGCCAGCAGCCCTGCCTGCTGCGCGTTCCAGCAAAATACCTGCCGTGCCACCGCTTTCCTCCCATTCCAGCCTTGCACCCTTGGGCGCGCCTGCGCCTGCGCCTGCGCCTGTGACTGCAACTGCTTCGCACGGCGGCGGCAAGGGCAGCTTGGGCAACGCGCCTGCCGGGATGCCTCAGCCACATCCGCCCTCCGGGTCTGATGCGCCCGGCCGCCGCACCCTGTGGGCGATGCTGCTGGCGTTGCTGTCGGCGTTTGCGCTCAGCCAGGCCTACCGCACCGTCACGGCCATCATGGCGGGCGGGCTGCAGGGTGAATTTGGCTTGTCGCCGGCATCGCTGGGTGCGTTTGCCGGGCTGTTCGGGTTGTCCTTCGGGGTCACGCAGTTTTTCATGGGCATCGGCATGGACCTGTATGGCCTGCGCCGCACGGTGCTCACGGCCTTTCCGCTGGCCATTGCCGGCGCCACGGTGTCGGCCTGGGCACCGGGCTATGGCTGGCTGATGCTGGGCCAGCTGCTGATCGGCGTGGGCTGCGCGCCGGCGTTTCTGGCGTGCACGGTGTTCATTGCGCGGCATTTCCCAAGCGCGCGCTTTGCTTTTGTCTCGGGCGTGGGCATGGGCGTGGGTGGTCTGGGCCTGCTGCTGACCGGCACGCCGCTGGCCTGGCTGGTGCAGCGCTGGGGCTGGCGCAGCGGTTTTGCGCTGCTGGCGGTGCTGTCGGCGCTGGCCTGGCTGCTGGTCTGGCGCCGCGTGCACGAACCACCGGCGCTGCACGCCCCAGCGCTGGCGGGCGAGCGCTGGGGCACAGCCGTGCGCCGCATGGGCGCGTTGTTTGCACTGCCGCACACCTGGGGCATCGTGCTGCTGGGCATGGTGGCGTACGCGTCATTCCTGTCGCTGCGCGGGTTGTGGATTGCGCCGCTGCTGATGCAGCGCTTTGATTTCACGCTGGTGCAGAGCGGCAACATGGCGGTTGGCATGTCGGTGGTGTCGCTGTTCAGCCCGGCGCTGTTTGGCCGCCTCGACCCTGGCCCGGAGCGCCGGCGCGCCTGGGTGGTGAACGTGTCGCTGCTGCTGGCGGCGCTGTACCTGGCCGTGGGCCTGGTGCAGCATGCTGCGCTGACGGTGGTGCTGGTGCTGTGCATTGCGGTGCTGTCGGGCTGCTCGGTGCTGCAGTATTCCGATGTGCGCTCGTCCTACCCCAGCGACCTGACCGGGCGCGCGCTGTCGGTGTTCACCATGGCCATGTTTCTGGGCGTGGGGCTGGTGCAGTCGCTGACCGGCTGGGTGGCCGACTGGGCACAGGCCCACGGCATGGAGCCGTACCGCGCCGTCATGGCCTGCCTGGCGGTGCTGATGGCGGCGGGTTGCAGCGCTTTTCGCTGGCTTCCCCAGTCGCCGCTGCTCCATTCGCCGGAACAGCATGCACTGTAAATATCAGGTCAAAACAGGCTCTGGCGCATGCGCAGCCTGCGCAAGCAGCTATTATTTTAATAGCAACCAGGTGTATTTAAGTCAGGACAAGATGAGTGCAGGAACGGGATGCCTTGCCTACAGTGCACTGGCGCTGGAGCCATCGCCCCGGTACAGCCAGGGCAGGTCCAGCAAGCGTGGGCCCAGCAGGCGCATGGCCATGTCGCGCCCCCAGCGCACCGGGCCGGTGGCATGGAAGATGCGGCCGTTGCGCTGAGAGCGCGCCTGCACGCGTGCGTTGCGCTGCCAGCGGTTGAGCGCATAGCGGCGCAGGCGCAGCGGCACTTCCAGGTCGTGCATGGCCAGCGCGTACTGCAGCTGCGCAGCATCTTCGATCGCCATGCCGGCGCCTTGCGCCAGGTACGGGCGCATGGGGTGGGCAGCATCGCCCAGCAGTGCCACCAGGCCCTGCGCCATCTGCGCCGCGCTGCTGAGCGGCGGGCGGTCGGACAGGGGCCACAGCCGCCAGCCGCTGCCATACGCCGGAATGCGCCGCACCAGATCCTGCAGGGCGGTGCAGGTGCCGGCCAGGGCACGCTCCAGGTCGCCTGCATTGGCAGCATGGTCCCAGCCCTGCAGGTCGTGCGGAGCAGCACCCTGCACGATGACCACCAGGTTCTGCAGTTCGCCCCGGCGCACCGGGTACTGCACCGCGTGCAGGCGCGGCCCCAGCCAGGCAGTTACATGGCGCGTGCGCAGCGCCGGTGGCAAGGCGGCCTGTGGTACCAATGCGCGGTAGGCCAGGTGGCCACTGGTGCGAGGAGGGCCGTCGTTCAGCAGGCGCGCGCGCGTGGCACTCCACAGCCCGTCGGCACCGATGAGGGCATCGCCCTCCACTTCCTTGCCCTGGCTGGTGCGCACCAGCACGGCGCCATCGGCCTCGGTGTGGTCTGCAATGCCCAGATTCAGTTTAAGCTCAACAGAGTCACGTGCCTGTACTGCCTTGAGCAGCAGGCCATGCAGATCGGCGCGGTGGATGGTGGCGTAGGCGGCGCCGTAGCGCGCAACTGCTTCGGCGCCCAGCGGCAGCACCGCCAGCTCGCGCCCCGTGCGTGCGCTGCGCACCTGCAGCCGATCGGGAAAGGCGGCCACGGCCTGCAGGGGCCGCTGCAGACCCCAGGCCTGCAGGCGCCGGACCACGTTCGGGCCCAGCTGCACACCGGCACCCACTTCACTGAAAGCAGCGGCGCGCTCGTACAGCCGCACCTCCCAACCGGCACGCGACGCGGCCAGTGCCGCAGCCAGTCCGCCAATGCCCCCGCCTGCAACCAGTACCTGTTTTTTCATGGGGCAATTGTGCCTGCAGGCCCTTGCCGTGCAGACCGCTTTGGGTACAAGCCCAGCTGCGGAGTGCATGGGTGTGCGCATCTGGGATGGATGCTTGTCCCGTTACACCAGACGCCAGAACGGCACGGGCTACTCAAAATTAGATGGTGGAAGACTGATGCAGTTTTTCCAGGTCCTGCGCTGTCAACCAACGCCACTGGCCGGGTGCCAGGCTGCCATCGAGCTCCAGGTTTCCCATGCGCGCGCGGTGCAGGGCCTCGACGCGGTTTCCCACGGCAGCCAGCATGCGCTTGACCTGGTGGTACTTGCCTTCGGTCAAAGTGAGGTCCAGCGCATGGCTGCTGCACACCACACACGCTGCGGCGCGCACAGGGCGCGGATCGTCATCCAGCACGACACCCTCCAGCAATCGCTGCACTTGGGAATCGCTGACCGGGTGCTTGGCGGTGATCTGGTACACCTTGGGCACGTGGTGTTTTGGAGAACCCATGCGGTGGATGAACTTGCCATCGTCACTGAGCAGCAGCATGCCCGTCGTGTCCTGGTCAAGCCGGCCCACAGCCTGAATCCCCTGAACAGCACTTTTGGTAGGCCGCTGGCGCAAGGCAGCTGGCAGCAAGCTGTAAATGCTCGGATAGGTAGACGGTTTTTGTGAGCACTCCGTGCCTGCTGGCTTGTGCAGCATCACATAAGCCCGCTCATGGTATTGCCAGTCAACCCCCTGGACCTGAAAACGCAATCCTTCAGCCGCCACCTGTTCTGTGGAATCCGTGCATGTGATAGGCGCAGATGTACCGGCATCAGCATGGGCAGAGGGGTAGATTTTGACAAATCCCTGTTGCACCAACCCCGAGCAGACCCGGCGCGTGCCAAAACCCTGAGAAAAAAGAAGGTCCTGTAATTGCATTTTCAATTTGACTGCATTGCCAATAGCTTGCCAATAAGCTGGTGCAAAATGGCTTTCAGCCGACTTTGTTTTTCCAAAACAAAACCCCCCAGGGCCGAGTGGCCGAGGGGGGTATTGAGTGCTGTTAACAGCCTGACGATGACCTACTTTCACACGGGAACCCGCACTATCATCGGCGCAAAGTCGTTTCACTGTCCTGTTC
>JAGOCN010000286.1 GCA_017998735.1 Giesbergeria sp. | reverse complement strand
GTGTTGAACTTGTCCGGGCAGTTGAGCACCAGGTGCGCAACGTGGTCGGTGGTGCTGAGGGTGAAGCAGGTCATGGCGGTGGCAGTGGCGGTGGTGGCGTTCATGCGCGCCACTCTAGAACAGCGCCGGGGCGGTGGCCGGTCGCGTGCGAGACGCAGGCCGGGCAGGGCAGGCAAGGGCGTGCCTGGCCCATGCCGCCGGGGCTGCCATCACCACAGCGCACTTCGCGCTGGAATTTTTATGCCAAATAAGCCTGCAGCCCAATACCTGCCTGCGCTGGCAGCTATTCAAAAAAGAGCATTTCAAGGGTTTTGCAACGGCTGCAGCCGCCCCTGCAGCGGCTGCGCCCGGGGCTGGTTCAGCGCCTGCGTCCGCCAAAAATACTGCCCAACACGCCGCGCAGGATCTGGCGCCCGAGCGAGCTGCCCATGGTGCGGGCGGTGGACTTGGCCATGGTCTGCACCAGGCCGTCGCGCTGGCCGCCGCGCGGGCCAGTGCTGCCAAACAGCACACTGCTGACCTCGCCCATCAGCCCGCCCTGGCGCTCGGGTTCGGCTGCTTTTGTGCTGCCGCTGCCGTTGCCTTTTCCTTTTGCCTTGGCAGCGGCTGCAGCGGCTGCTGCGTCCAGGGTGTCGGCGGTGCGGGCGGTCAAAATTTCATAGGCCGATTCGCGGTCCAGGGTTTTTTCGTACACGCCGGCCACCAGCGAGCTGGCCAGCAGCGCCTGGCGCTGGGCGGGCGTGATGGGGCCGAGCTGGCTGCCGGGCGGCAGCACAAAAGCGCGCTCGGTCACGCTCGGGCGGCCTTTGGCGTCCAGAAAGCTCACCAGCGCCTCGCCCACGGCCAGCTCGGTGATGGCGCGCTCGATGTCCAGGCCGGGGTTGGGGCGCATGGTGGTGGCCGTGGCCTTCACCGCTTTCTGGTCGCGCGGCGTGAACGCCCGCAGCGCGTGCTGCACGCGGTTGCCCAGCTGCGCCAGCACGGAATCGGGGATGTCCAATGGGTTTTGCGTGACGAAATACACACCCACGCCCTTGGACCTCACCAGCCGCACCACCAGCTCGATGCGCTCGATGAGCACCTTGGGCGCGTCGTTGAACAGCAGGTGCGCCTCGTCAAAAAAGAACACCAGCTTGGGCTGGTCCGGGTCGCCAATCTCGGGCAGCTGCTCGAACAGTTCCGACAGCAGCCACAGCAAAAAGGTGGCGTACAGGCGCGGCGCGTTCATCAGCCGGTCGGCCGCCAGGATGTTGACCATGCCGTGGCCATGGGCGTCGGTCTGCATCAGGTCGTCGATGTTGAGCATCGGCTCGCCAAAAAACTGGTCGCCGCCCTGGGTTTCGATCTGCATCAGGCCGCGCTGGATGGCGCCCACGCTGGCGGCGCTGATGTTGCCGTACTGCGTGCGGAACTGGCTGGCGTTGTCGCCCACATGCGCCAGCATGGCGCGCAGGTCTTTCAGATCGAGCAGCAGCAGGCCCTCTGCGTCGGCCACGCGAAAGACGACGTTGAGCACGCCCATCTGGATCTCGTTCAGGTTCAGCATGCGGCCCAGCAGCAGCGGGCCCATGTCCGAGATGGTGGCGCGCACCGGGTGGCCTTGCTCGCCAAACACGTCCCACAGCGTGGTCGGGCAGGCCTGGGGCGCGGGCAATGCAATGCCGCGCTCGTGCAGCACGGCGGCCATCTTGTCGCCGATCTGGCCGGGCTGGCTGATGCCGGTCAGGTCGCCCTTGACATCGGCCATGAACACCGGCACGCCCAGGCGCGAAAAGCCTTCGGCCAGCGTCTGCAATGTCACCGTCTTGCCGGTGCCGGTGGCCCCGGTGATGAGCCCGTGGCGGTTGGCCAGACCGGGCAGCAGGTGGCATTCGGTATGGGAGTTGCGTGCAATCAGCAAAGGGTCGGCCATGGGGGTGTGGAAAGTAGAATGGAAGGCGCAGATTAAATCAGGACAGCAAAAGGAATTTTCGTGGCCGGACACAGCAAATGGGCAAACATTCAGCACCGCAAGGGGCGCCAGGACGAAAAGCGCGGAAAAATCTGGACGCGCATCATCCGTGAGATCACGGTGGCGGCGCGCGCCGGTGGCGGCGACCTGGGTTCCAACCCGCGCCTGCGCCTGGCGGTGGAGCGCGCCAAGGCCGCCAACCTGCCCGCCGACCGCGTCAAGTACAACATCGACAAGGCCACCGGCAACGCCGAGGGCGTGGCCTACGAGGAAATCCGCTATGAGGGCTACGGCATCGGCGGCGCGGCCATCATCGTCGACACCATGACCGACAACCGCGTGCGCACCGTGGCCGAAGTGCGCCACGCCTTCAGCAAGCACGGCGGCAACATGGGCACAGAAGGCTCGGTGGCATTCCAGTTCAAAAAAGTGGGCCAGCTCATTTTTGCCCCCGGCACCGACGAAGACCGCGTGATGGAAGTGGCGCTGGAGGCCGGCGCCGAAGACGTGGTGACCGGCGATGACGGCGCCATCGAGGTGCTGACCGCGCCGGGTGACTTCGAAGCCGTCAAGGAAGCGCTGCAGGCCGCCGGTCTGGAGCCGGCCGATGCCGATGTGACCATGCGCCCCGACCTGACCATCGAGCTGACCGGCGAAGACGCCGAGCGCATGCAGAAACTGCTGGACGTGCTGGAAGACCTGGACGACACGCAGGCCCTCTTTCACAACGCCGCGCTGTGAGCATCGCCTTTGCAGTGGCTGTGCAAGCGCGGTCAATCGCACGCGTGGCGCATACCGTGTTCACGGTGAACACACAGGGCTGCGCGGCAGCGTTTTCGGAGACGATGGCATGAAGGTTCTGGTAATTGGCGGCGGCGGGCGAGAGCACGCCATGGCATGGAAGCTCAACCAGTCGCCCAAGGTGACGCGGGTGTATGTGGCGCCGGGCAATGGCGGCACGGCCCTGGACAACCACCTGCACAACATCGACACCACCGATGTGCGTGCGCTGCGCGAATGGGCGCAGGCGGAAAAGATCGGCCTGACCGTGGTCGGCCCCGAGGCACCGCTGGCCGCGGGCGTGGTGGACGAGTTCCGCGCCCACGGGCTGCGCATCTTCGGCCCGACCAAAGCGGCCGCGCAGCTGGAGAGCTCCAAGGCCTTTTCCAAGGCCTTCATGCAGCGCCACGGCATTCCCACGGCGGACTACGAAACCTTCACCGACGCCACTGCCGCGCACGCCTTCATCGACCGCCTGGGCGTGCCGCTGGTGGTCAAGGCCGACGGCCTGGCCGCCGGCAAGGGCGTGGTGGTGGCCAGCACGCTGCAGGAAGCGCACGACGCGGTGGACTTCATGCTGGTGGACAACAAATACGGCGTGGTGCACAACGACGGCGGCGCCCGCGTGGTCATTGAAGAATTCCTGGAAGGCGAGGAAGCCAGTTTCATCGTGCTGTGCGACGGCAAGAACGTGGCCGCGCTGGCCACCAGCCAGGACCACAAGCGCCTGCTGGACGGCGATGCCGGCCCGAACACCGGCGGCATGGGCGCCTATTCACCCGCGCCGGTGGTGACCGCCGATGTGCACGCCCACGCCATGCGCGAAATCATCCTGCCCACCGTGCGCGGCATGGAAAAAGATGGCATCCCGTACACCGGCTTTCTGTACGCCGGTCTGATGATCGACGCGCAGGGAAAGCCCAAGGC
>JAGOCN010000285.1 GCA_017998735.1 Giesbergeria sp. | reverse complement strand
AACCGCAACCGCAACCGCAACCGCAACAGCGCCACCCACCCGGTGTCCGTGTCCAGCCAGCCCGCCGCTTGCAGCAGAGCGTTTTTTTCTTTGTTTGAACCCAGGAGCTTTTGCATGAACCCTCGAATTTTTTCTCTGCTGCCCGTGGCTTTTGCGGCTGCACTGCTTGCCGGCTGCGGTGGTGGCGGTGGAGACGACAGCCCGGCGTCCCCCGTCACGCCTCCGGCCACCAACCCGCCAGTGACGCCGCCGGTCACACCGCCCGTCACGCCTCCGGTGACGCCCCCAGTCACACCGCCCGCCACGCCGCCGGTGGGCGATGCCAGCCGTTTCACGCAAAAGGCCAGCTGGGTGTTTGAGCTGCCGGCCGCCGGCAGCGCGCTCTGCTACGACTTCGACACCCAGACCGAAGTGCCTGGCTGCAGCGGCAAGGCATGGGACCTGAAGGTCAAAAGCGGTGGCCGCACCGCCGAGCTGTTCAGCAACAGCGGCGCCAGCGGCCCTGGTGCGGGCGGTGCCTTTGGCAGCCCGTTCACGCACTCGTGGTCCGAGCTGCAGGGCTGGAAGGACGCGCTCATTGACCCGACCAGCGGCCCCATTCCGGCCACGCTGTATTTTCCGGACGCGGCCGGCAGTGTGTTCTCGGGCAGCAACGCCATTGCGTCCGGCGTGTTCGAGTACGGCATTGGCGGTGACAGCGACCATTTGCTCTACCCCAACCACCGCGTTTTTCTGGTCACCACCCACAGCGCGCTGGCCGACACCGTCGGCACAGCGGCCGCGCCGGTCTATGCCTTGCAGGTGACCGGCTATTACGGCGGCCCTGGCGGCACCACCTCGGGTTACCCCACGCTGCGCTGGATGGACCGCCTCAGCCAGCAGGTGCGCACCACCACGCTTGACGCGTCCAAGGGCTGGACCTACTTCAACCTGACCAGCGGTACGGTAGTGGGCGAGGCCGACGGCTGGCATGTGGCGTTCAACCGCAACACTGTGAAGCTCAATGGCGGCGCGTCCGGCCCTGGCACGGTGGCCGGCTTTGTCGGCGCTACACCGGCAGGTTTTTACGACGCGGATGGCAAACCCGTGCTGGCCAAATTCAAGGGCACCACCGCCGCCGACACGCTGGCCAGCCTGACCGGGGTGCTGGCCACGCCGGCCAGCGCAAGAGACTGGGTCAAGGACTCAGTGGCTTCGCAACTGGCGCCGCCCTACACCGGCAGCTACCCCGCGCCGCTGGACTACGGCTGGTTCACCTACTACCCCACCGACGCCGCCGCCATGACCGCCGGCCTGGCCGGCGCGCACCAGCTCAAGGCCAACCCCGAACGCGCCACGCTGCTGCGCTCGGGCGAGGGCAAAAGCTACGCGCGCATGCATGTGACCAGCATCGTCTATGGGCCGGTGGCGCCGCCGGCCCAGCCCTACACCGGCAAGCAGACCTGGACCATCGACATGGATGTGCAGCCGGCCCGCTAGAGCATTTTTTTGCTGACTGGCTACGGAGCAAGCAATGCGCTGTATTCCAGCGCCGCTGGCCCTCACCCCCACCCTCTCCCAGAGGGAGAGGGGGCAAAACCGGCAGCATGGTCGGTCAGCGCAAAAACGCTCTAAGCGCAGCAACGCGCCTTTTTTGAATCCTTTTCGGCGTTGCCCTGCAACGCCCGCCCTGTCCCGGCCCGGGCGGGCGCGCCGCACCCTTTTTTTTGACCCGAGGACACTGAAATGAAATTTGACACCGCCTTTTTCACCATCACCCAGGCCCGCCGTGTTGTGGCCAACCGTTCGCAGGTGGCCGCATGAGCGCCGTGCTGGAGATGGTGCAGTCGGAACTCACCGACCTGGCAGACCTGCGCACACGCTTTGCCGCTGCGCGCCAAGGTGGCCTGCGCGCCAAGGACGCGGCAGAAAAGCTGGGCCTGAGCGAAGGCGCTGCCATTGCCGCCCATGTGGGCGCTGACACCGCGCTGCAGGCCACCCCGCTGCGCGGTGAGTGGGTGCAGATCCTGCAAGGCCTGGAAGCCTGCGGCCCGGTGATGGCGCTGACGCGCAACGCCACCGTGGTGCACGAAAAAACCGGTGTGTACCGCAATGTCTCCGGCCAAGGGCTGATGGGCATTGCGCTGGACACCGACATCGACCTGCGCCTGTTTTTCCGTCTGTGGCATGTGGGCTATGCGGTGCAGGAAGCAGCAACGCAGCCGGGCAACCTGCCGCAGCAAAGTCTGCAGTTTTTCAACCAGCAGGGCGTGGCGGTACACAAGGTGTTTGTGCGCGATGCCACCGACCGCGCAGCCTGGAACGCCCTGGTGGCGCGCTTTGCCGACACCGATGCCGCCCCGGCCGCGTTTGAACCCGCGCCGGAGCCCAAAGCGCCGCTGCCGGACACCGAGGTGGACGCCGCCGCCATGGCCGCCGACTGGGCCGCGATGCAGGACACGCACGAATTTTTTGGCCTGCTGATGAAGCACAAGGCCGAGCGCCAGCAAAGCTTCAGGCTGGTGGAGGGCCGGTTTGCCAGGCGCCTGGACCGCAGTGCAATCGGCGTGCTGCTGGACGAGGCGGCGGTGGACGCCACCCCCATCATGGTGTTTGTCGGCAGCGGCGGCTGCATCCAGATCCACACCGGCCCGGTGCAGCGCGTAGAACCCATGGTGCGCGGCGATGTGCATTGGCTCAACGTGCTGGACCCGGCCTTCAACCTGCATCTGCGCCAGGACCGCATCAACACCGTCTGGCTGGTGGAAAAACCCACCGCCGACGGCACCGTCACTTCGGTGGAGGTGTTTGACGCCGAGGGCGAACTGATGGCCATGTTCTTTGGCGCGCGCAAACCCGGCCAGCCTGAACTGCAGGCCTGGCGCGACCTGGCAGGGCGCCTGCCGAGTTGAAGTGGCATCGGCCGGCGCCGGGTATTTCTGGCGCCGGCCTGCCATGCAGCCCTGTGTGTGGGCGCCAGGGTGGGGCGCTGTGCTGGCGCCTGCCTCGTCCATGAACGATTTTTTCGATTTTTGAATTCTCATTCCCATGCCTGAACAACTTTGGCCTTCTTCTTCCGCGCCGGCGCGCCGGCAGTGCCTGCGCGCACTGGGCACTGCGTCGCTGTGGGCCTGGAGCGCAGCACAGGCGCAGCCCAAAAATGCGGCGGCGCAGCGCATCGTGGCGCTGGGCGGCGCCCTCACCGAGGTGGTGTATGCGCTGGGCGCCGAGGGCCGGCTGGTCGGCACCGACACCACCAGCGTGCACCCGCCCGCCGCCCTCCAGACCGCCAAGGTCGGCTACATGCGCCAGCTGTCCGCAGAAGGGCTGCTGTCGCTGCGCCCCGACGCCGTGCTGGGCACGCACGAGGCCGGCCCGGCCGTGGTGCTGGAGCAGGTGCGCAGCGCCGGTGTGCAGGTTGAACTGGTGCAGGCCGACCACAGCTGGCAAGAGGTGCAGCGCAAGCTGCAGCTGGTCGGGCGCATGACCGGGCGCAGCGCCGCCGCGCAGGCACTGCAGGCACGGCTGGACGGCGAATGGGCGCAAACCCAGCAGCAGGTGGCGCGTGCAGCGCAGCGCCCGCGCGCGCTTTTCATACTGGCGCACAGCGGCTCGCCCATGGTGGCCGGCACCAATACGGCTGCCGATGCGCTGATCCGCTTTGCCGGTGGCGTGAACGTGGCCGCCAGCTTTGAGG